>CAIPUN010000135.1 GCA_903868245.1 uncultured Sphingomonadales bacterium
AGCAGGTGTTCGGGAGCAGCTTATGCTGACCCGTTGGAAACAACCCTGCGTGATATGGGAAGCCTCTAAGCTTACGCATCTTGTTCGTTTGGCGGAGCCTGTATTTAGGCCCTCACGCTACCAAAACTGCGGCGGTATTGTCCGCTCGCCTCATGCGCTTGAGCGGCCTATGGCGAAACAGGGGTGAAAACGCAAGTTATTTGTGCGTCCGCGCAATAATCGTTCGCAGATGCCCGCTAAAGATGCATGAAGTCGCGGTCAAAACTTTTCAGATGTGCGCCACCGTCGACGAAAATGACTTGCCCGGTAACATCTTGCGCTTGGGCGAGATAGACGACAGCATCCGCGACAGCCGATGGTGATGGCAATGCGCCCAAGGGCATCATCTGCGCGAGCCGCGCTTCTTGCTCTGCGGTATAATCATCAGTTGCAATGACAAGACCGGGGGCAACGCCATTGTACCGCGCGCGCCCCGCGAAGGATGCGGCCATGGACCGAATGGACGCCGCGAGCGCTTGCTTTGATAAAGTATAGCTCATCTGGTCCGGATGCGGATTGACGATGCGTTGGTCGAGAATATTGACGATCGCTGGCCGCGCCTTTGGGCCGGCGATTTGCACCAAAGCCTGGCTTAACAACAATGGGGCAAACATATTCAGCCGGAAATGCGCCTCCAGCGTTTCCAGGGTCATTGTCTGCCAGTCATCTTGCCCGAATATGGCCGCATTGTTCACCAGCAGGCTAGGTGTGCGCCCAAAATGCCCGGCAATCATGTCCATAAGCCTGGCTGGATCGCCGGCGCGCAGGTCGAAGGTGAATGCGTGCCATTCGCTTGCGTTCGCCTGCAGTGCCGCTGCTAGAGCCGCCTCGGGCGGCGTATCCATATGGCTTACTAAAGCCAGCGCATAGCCAGCCGCAGCCAGTTTGGCTGCGATCTCCGCGCCCAGCCTGCGCTTGCCACCGGTGACAATTGCAAGCGGCTGAACTGTCACTTGCGGCTCCGTGACATGGTGATGCCAATCGCTTCATTATCCTCGGCAATCGCCAGCTTGACGATTTTGACGACGATGTTGCTGATCCGCGGGTCGTCGGCGAACAGATTGTCCATGATATGATCGGCGACCGCTTCAATCAGCGTAAAGTGTACGCCCTCAGGCAATTTTGTCGCTGCCTCTTTCAACGTCATATAATTTTTGGACGCCGACAAGGGTGTGTCTGGCGCGTAATGCGGAGACATATCCAACGTCGTGCTGATCGATATACGCAGCGGTTGCGGCAGATGCGTTTCCTGACTGTAAATACCCGTCAGGACATTGACGACAAGGTCGTGCACTTCAAGAATTAAACTGTCGCTCATATCACTCCTTAACGCGACCAGCGGGCGAAGATGGCGGTGGGCAACAACATGCCCCGGCCTTGTTCGCGCACCGCTAGTTCGCCAAATTCCACCTTGCCGCCAAGGTCTGCAAAATGCGATTCCAATAGCCCGCCCAATGCCAAAGCAGACATGCGCACGGCGTAGACGGTCAAAAACAAAAATTTCGATTCCGCATCCAACAGCTTGCGGCAATTGGCAATCAACTCGGGCAAGTCTTCCTCAAGCCGCCACACTTCGCCTTCGGGGCCACGGCCATATTTGGGCGGGTCCAATAATATGCCGTCATAGCGTTTTTCGCGGCGCACTTCGCGGGCAACGAATTTAGCGGCGTCATCAACGATCCAGCGAATGGGACGATCTGCCATGCCCGACATTTCGGCATTCGCCCGCGCTTGCCCAACAGATTTTTTGGACGCATCGACATGCACCATCTGCGCGCCCGCCGCAGACAAAGCGAGCGTGCCAACGCCCGTATAGCCGAACAGGTTCATGGCAACCGGGTCAGTAACACCCGCCAATTGCCCGCGCATCCAACGCCACACCGGGTCCATATCTGGGAAAAAGCCCAAATGGCGAAACGGGGTGCAGGACGCCGTAAAATGCACTTCGTCATTCCACGATAAAGGCCATCCATCCATAGGAACAGGTTTGTTATTATACCAACGACCGCCGCCATCATCGTCTGATCCAGGAACAAATTCAGCGTCGGCGGGCCATTCTGCTAAGGCCGGTGCCCACATCGCCTGTGGTTCTGGGCGGATGAAATGGCGGTCGCCATAGGATTCATATTTACGGCCATGGCCTGAATCTATCAGCGTGTAATCGCTGCGCGGTTCGCTGATCAGGGTGACGAAATCCGGCTTCATATTCAACGCGTGGCGCGCGCTAACACATAATCGCGCACCGCGTCATATTCGCCGGGCAGAACGTCAAAGCGTTCTTCGCGGTCAAATAATTGCGCGACACGCGCCGGCAAAGCGGGGCGGATGCCCGTGGCATTTTCAACGGCATCTGGGAACTTTGCGGGATGCGCGGTTGCCAGTGTCACAACAGGAACATCGGGGCGGATGCCGGCATTGCGCGCGGCGTGCAAAGCAATCGCGGTATGCGGATCGATAATTTGGTCCGTAGCACCATAAGCCCAGCGCATCGCCGCAGACATTTGTTCGGCATCGGTGCGCGCGCTGGTGAGCAATGCCGCCTTTTTGCGCATGTCGACCGACAGCACCATCTTACCCATCTGTTCAAACCATTTCATCCGCGCGCCCGTGGTGAGGCCATCACGGCCTTCCAGATCGAACAATAAGCGTTCAAAATTGCTCGACACCTGAATATCCATGGATGGCGATGCTGTCGGGGTCACGCCTAGCACCGAATAGTCGCCTTTTGACAAGGCGCGATGCAAAATATCGTTGATGTTGGTGGCCACAATCAGGCGCTCAATCGGCAGGCCCATTTGCGCAGCGACATAGCCTGCGAACACATCACCAAAATTTCCGGTCGGTACCGAAAATGCGACCTTGCGTTCCGGACCGCCAAGCCGAAGCGCGGCGTAGAAATAATAGACCACTTGCGCCATCAGACGGGCCCAGTTGATCGAGTTGACCGCAGATAAGGTGAGCGGACCGTTCACATCCTTGTCGTTGAACATCCGCTTCACCATCGCTTGGGCGTCATCAAAGCTGCCGCCGATAGCGATATTATGGACGTTTGGCGCAAGAATGGTGGTCATCTGCCGCCGCTGCACATCGGACACGCGATTATGTGGATGCAGCATGAAAATCTCAATCTGTGCGCGTCCGGCAACGGCATCAATTGCGGCTGAACCAGTGTCGCCAGAGGTTGCGCCGACAATCGTCAGCTTCGTGTCGGTGCCCGAAAGAAAGCGTTCAAAAAACTGGCCGAGCAATTGCAGCGCCACGTCCTTGAACGCCAAGGTCGGGCCGTGGAACAGCTCAAGCAACCAATGCTGACCATCCAACTGCACCAGCGGCGTAACCGCTGTATGGGCGAAGGAACCATAAGCTGCGGCGCATAGGCTTTTGAGCTCCGCCTCGTCCAAAACGCCTTTGGTAAATGGCGCCATGACCCGCGCGGCCAGCTCCACATAAGACAGCCCGCGCATCGCGGCGATTTCGTCGCGCGAAAATTGCGGCCAATGGCGCGGCACATATAGCCCGCCGTCGCGTGCCAAGCCCGTCAGCGTGACGCCTGCAAAATCAAGCACGTCTGCGTTGCCGCGTGTGCTGATATATTCTGTTCCGTTTATCGCCATAGCGGCCATGCGGTTAACCGCAGCGCCACATTTACGCAAGATTATTGCAAATCAGCGCGGACGAATTCGGCACATCTTTCGCCGATCATGATGCTTGGCGCGTTGGTGTTTCCAGAAACAAGACGCGGCATGATGCTGGCATCAGCCACATATAGCCCTACTATGCCCCGATATTTCAGGCGCGAGTCGACAACATCATCGGCATTCGGTCCCATGCGGCAGGTGCCAACGGGATGGTAGACGGTGTCGGCGCGGCTGCGGATCAGGTCATCCAATGCCGCATCATCATTGAGATCCACCGGATGCCGGTTCTTGCCATTATAGGCGGCGAGTGCAGGCGCTTCGAATATGCGATGCATTGCGCGCACGCCGGCGCGCAGGGTCGCCATGTCGCGGTCATCGCTTAAGAAAGCCGGGTCAATGACCGGGGCGACTTTTGCGTCCGATGACGCCAAACGAACGGTCCCCCGGCTTTCCGGGCGTAGAACGCAGGCATGGCAGCTAAAGCCATGGCCTTTCACTTTGGAGCGGCCATGATCTTCCAACATGGCAGGCACGAAATGATATTGAATGTCAGGTGCTGGCAAGCTTGGGTCCGAACGCCAGAAGCCGCCCGCCTCGGCAAAGCAAGTTGTCATCACGCCCGTGCGCTTGCGGCGATGTTCGATGATTGCCTTGACCATCTTGACCGAACCGGCGAGCGAATCGCCGAAGAAATCATCCTTGGATTGGGTTTCAAAGCTGGAGACATAGTCGATATGATCTTGCAGGTCCGCGCCAATCGCGGCCTTGTCATGGACAACGTCCACGCCAACACTGCGTAAATGGTCGGCTGGACCCATTCCGGATAGCATCAGGATTTGTGGCGAACCAAATGCGCCTGCAGATAGGATCACGGCTCCGCGCGCTTTAATCGTCCGACGCTTGCGGCCCTGACGAATGACCACGCCTGTGGCGCGGCCATTTTCGACGATGATCTTTTCGGTCAGCGCGCCAGTCAGAACCTCCATCCGATCTCGCGCAGGCTCAACATAAGCGCGCGCCGCGGTCCAGCGTTCGCCGCCTTTTTGCGTAACCTGATACAGGCCAAAGCCGTCCTGCGTCGCGCCGTTGAAGTCCGTATTGACGGGCAATTGCAATTCGGCGGCGGCTTCAACAAAGGCAAGGCTGCCGGCTTGCGGCCAGCGTTGATCGGAAACCGAAAGCGGACCGCCTGATCCGTGAAAAGCATCTGCGCCGCGTTCATTATCTTCACAGCGTTTGAAATATGGCAACACATCGTCATAGGACCAGCCATCGCAGCCCAAGGCAGCCCAATTGTCATAGTCATATTTATGACCACGAATATAGACCATCGCGTTGATCGCGCTCGACCCGCCAAGGCCCTTGCCGCGTGGTTGATAACCCGTGCGGCCATTCAGTCCTTTTTGCGGGACGGTTTCATATTTGTAATTGGACGCATTGCGAATGAACGGCATGAAGCCGGGCGTCTTGATCAGCATGTTATTGTTATTGCCGCCAGCCTCAATCAAGCAGACCTTATATTTGCCACCTTCGGACAGCCGCCCGGCGGCTGCGCTGCCTGCGGAACCACCGCCAATAACAATGATGTCGAATTCGTCCATATCGCCTGCTCCCTCTTCGTGAGGAGGTTTAAGCGGACGATTAATTACTGGCAAGAGTGTAAATAGCCTATGCGTCCACAGTCGGGTCTGCAGTGACTTGTTGGCTTTTCAACCATTGCGCCCGAATGCTGTCCGACGTGTCCCGGCTGCCATCATGGCTCCAGCCCGGCGGGCGCCATATATAGGAAAATTTATGCCGCCATGGTGCGGACCATAAGTCCTGCGCAATGCCAATCCATTCATGAAACACGCTCCACAACAGGTTGAACGTGCCCAATTGCTTGACGATTCCATAACGGATTTTTTCGCCCTCCACTTCCTCGGTAAAGGTACCGAACATGCGGTCCCAGATGATGAAAGTTCCTGCGTAATTCTGGTCTAGATAGCGCGGGTTGGTCGCATGATGGACGCGGTGATGGCTGGGCGTGTTCATGACATATTCGATCCAGCGCGGGAATTTGTAAATTGCCTCAGTATGGATCCAGAATTGATAAATGAGGTTGAACGCGCCGACGAACAACAGCATCGCGGGATGGAAGCCCAGAAATGCCAAAGGTATCCGGAAGATAAAGCCAAGCGCGATAAAGCCTGTCCATGTTTGGCGCAGCGCGGTTGATAGATTGTAATGTTGGCTGCTGTGATGGTTCACATGGCTTGCCCAGAACCAGCGGACGCGGTGCCCCGAACGATGCGCCCAATAATATGCAAGATCATCGAGCACAAAGCATAACGGCCATGCCCACCAGACCCAGCCGACATCGAACAGGCGATGTTCGTATATCCACATGGCAAGGCTGAACACCAGCGCGCCCGTCAATGCGCCGGCCACGGTGCTGCCCGTGCCCAAGGCGAGCGATGTCAGCGTGTCGCGCGGTTCATATTTCTCTGGCGCCCGCCACCGTGCCCACAACATCTCTGCTACGATCAGGATGATGAATGCCGGAACAGCATAGTCAATTGGGTTGAACAGTTCAGGCATATGTGTGGCCCATATTCAAATGGCGTAGGCCAGCCGCCCAAACTGGCGCCTGCGCACCCAGATTAAGTGTCACCGATCCAAAGGTTTTTTCGCCCGTGCCGACGGTCAGAAAATTTTGGTCAAGGCGTGCCTCATTGTGATGGTCGAGAAGCCGCCCTACCCATTGCACGCCATGCCGTCGCACCAAAAGATGCCTGCCATTGGCATCGCGCATCAATGCGGCCATGCCCGCTTTATCAAGAGCGATTTCTACCGGATCGAACCCGCATATTGTCTCTTGTGCAATCTCGCGCGCTTGTTGTTCGCTGCGTATGCGGACGTCGCCACCGAGTTTCCAGAATCGCGCAAGCCCAGCGATGAACAATATCGCGATGATCGACCCCGCCAGCTTGAGCAATTCTGCCGTCACGAAGCGCGCCCGCGCAGCATGTCCATCATCGCGGTCACGGGCGTTAGATCATAACCGGCATCCGCGGCCTTTTCGGCCAATAGCGCCGGATGTTCACCCTTGGATGCCTGTGCCAAGGCCCAAAGCAAGGTAGAGCGCGTGCCCGAACGGCAATATGCAAGGATTTTACCGTCTGTTTTGGCTAGCGCATCGGCCATGGCTGTCACCTGCCATTCGGCAAAGCCGGCATGCGTGACCGGAATGGCAACATAATCCAACCCAGCTGCCCGCGCGGCGGTTTCAATTTCTCCACCCGGGGTTTGGTCAGCGGACTCATCTTCGGGACGGTTGTTGATGATAAGCGTTACGCCCGCTTGCGCAGCGGCCATGACATCTTCGACTGTAATTTGCGGTGCTACCAGGATGCGGTCTGTGAGTGGACGAAACATCTGAAAAATCCTGTTATAAAATCGCCATAGCCGACGACACCCTACCCGTCCTATTTTAATCCGCAATCGATAACAAGGCAGGACAATGCGGCGATAAACCGCAGTCCTAATATTGTGCGATTACCGACAGAAATTCTTCGCCATAAGCTTCCAGCTTACGCGCGCCGACGCCGCTGATCTGGGCCAAGGCACGGATATCAGCTGGCCGGGTCAGCGCCATTTCGCGCAACGTAGCATCGTGGAAAATGACATAAGGCGGCACACCGACATTTTCAGCAAGCGTGCGCCGTTTGGCGCGCAAGGCCTCAAACAACGGATTGCCAATAGGGTTGTCGGTGCGGCCTGCGCGGCGTGTGTTGCCGGGTTTTACCACAGCAATCTCAATCTTTTGATCGCCGCGCATGATAATGCGAGCATCGCCGCCAAGCTTCAGACCGCCATGTTCGTTAGCGACCAACGCGCCGCGCGCCTGCAATGCCCGCGACAAGGGTTTCAGCATCGCGGCCTCGTCCTTGTTCACAATGCCAAACACCGAAAGCTGATCATGCCCGAACTGCGTAATCCGCTCGTCCTCATGTCCTGTCAGGACCTTTTCCAAATGCCCCATGCCGAACCTTTGACCCGTTCGATAGGCAGCGGAGAGCAATTTGCGGGACAGCTCGGTTGCGTCGTGCACGTCGGGCGCGTGCAGGCAATTGTCGCAATTGCCGCAGGATTCAGGTGGGCTTTCGCCAAAGTGGCGGAGCAGCACCGCGCGGCGGCAGCCGGGGGTTTCCACCAAATGCGACAAGGCGGCCACGCGCGCCAATTCGGCTTCACGCCGTTCCGGCGGCAACTCGCCCAAGCGCCCGCGCGCACGGGTGAAATCGCCTGCGGACCATAGCATATGCGCCACCGCCGGGTCGCCATCGCGTCCCGCCCGCCCGCTTTCTTGATAATAAGCTTCAATAGATTTTGGCAGACCCGCATGGACAACAAAGCGGACATCGGGTTTGTCGATACCCATGCCGAAGGCGACCGTTGCAACCATGACCATGTCTTCGGAGGACACAAATTCGGCCTGCGCACGGGCGCGCGTCTGCGGCTCCATACCCGCATGATAATATAAAACCCTGCGGCCCGTTTCGGCAATTTGGGCGGCGATTTTTTCGGTGCGGTCGCGCGTTTGGGCGTAGACGATGCCTGCACCCGGCAACCTCTTTACCAATGCCGCGATGCCACTGTTCGCAGCGGCTTCGGCGATGTAGCGGATATTGGGGCGGTCAAATCCGGCCACCATGACGCCGTCCGTGGGAATACCCAATTGTTCGGCAATATCATCGCGCGTGTGTGTGTCGGCGGTGGCGGTCAGCGCGAGGCGCGGCACATGGGCAAAGTCATCGAGCAATGGCCGCAGCAGGCGATAATCGGGCCGGAAATCATGACCCCATTCGGACACGCAATGTGCCTCATCAATCGCGAAGAGTGAAATTTTCGTTTCGCGCAACAGGCTGCGAAACTCTGCTCCCGATGCCCGTTCCGGCGCAACATATAACAGGTCAAGCTCGCCCGCCCTAAAACGCGCGATGGTTTCGGCGCGATTGTCATCGGCGGAGGTCAGCGTCGCGGCCCGAATGCCCACGGCATCGGCAGCACGCATCTGGTCATGCATCAGTGCAATCAACGGCGATATGACGATGCAGGTGCCGTCCATGATAACGGCGGGCAATTGATAGCATAAAGACTTGCCCGCGCCCGTTGGCATGATCGCCAGCGTCCTTTGACCCGCCAGAACGCGCGCAACCACCTGTTCCTGTTGCCCGCGAAAGCCAGCGAAGCCGAACAAGCGGTGTAAAACATCGGCTGGCGTGGAGGGAGGAGCTACGGAGGCCATATGTGCGCCCTAGCGTGACAGCAATATCAATGACAGGGTTCACATGCGTTTGATTCAACACGCTTGTGGATAGCGCGACATTTTACGCGGTGGGCATGGCCTCTGCCTCGGCTTCATTTTGCTGGCGTGCCCACATATCGGCATACAGGCCATTTTTGCGTAGCAATTGCAGATGCGTTCCCTTCTCCGCCACGCGACCTGCCTCCAACACAATGATCTGATCCGCGTTCACCACTGTCGACAATCGGTGCGCGATGATGATTGTGGTGCGGCGTTCGGAAATGCGCTCTAGCGTGGCCTGAATTTCCGACTCGGTTCGACTGTCCAAGGCGCTGGTCGCTTCGTCCAAGATCAGCACGGGCGGATTTTTCAGCAAAGTACGGGCAATTGCCACGCGCTGCTTTTCGCCGCCGGATAGTTTTAGCCCGCGCTCGCCAACCTTGGCTGCATATTGGTCGGGCAGTGATTCGATGAAACCGTGGATCGATGCGCCGCGCGCGGCCTCTTCGATTTCAGCCTGATTAGCGCCTTCGCGGCCATAGCCGATATTATAGCCGATGCTGTCGTTGAACAGCACCGTATCCTGCGGCACGATACCGATGGAACTGCGCAGGCTGGATTGCGTGACATCCCGCACATCCTGGCCATCAATGGCGATCCGCCCGCTTGTTATATCGTAAAAACGATACAGCAGCCGCGCGATGGTCGATTTTCCCGCGCCCGATGGGCCAACAACGGCAAGCGTATGGCCGGGTTTGATTTCGAAACTGACACCATTCAGGATCTGCCGTTCGGCGTCATAAGCGAAATGCACATCGTCAAACACCACCGCGCCGCCATGGACCGCAAGCGCAGGCGCATTTGGTTTGTCGGTGATTTCGGCGGGCGTGTCGATTAGATCGAACATTGCGGCCATATCGGTCAGGCCCTGGCGTATGGTGCGGTAGACCATGCCCAACATGTCCAATGGCCGGAAAAGCTGCGCCAACAAGGTGTTTACCGTGACCACATCGCCTGTGGTAAATTGCCCGCGGGACCAGCCCCAAACGACATAGCCCATAGCGCCGGCCATCATTAAATTGGTAATCAACGACTGCCCGATGTTCAGCGCGGCGAGCGAGTTTTCCGATTTGACGGCGGCATTGGCATAATGACGCACGACCTCCGCATAGCGGCGCGTTTCGCGCTTCTCTGCGTTAAAATATTTGACCGTTTCGTAGTTTAACAGGCTGTCGACGGACTTGGCCACGGTTTGCGTGTCGAGTTCGTTCATTTCCTCGCGCAATTTGTTGCGCCAGTTGGTGATCAGTGTCGTGTACACAATGTAGCTGACGACCATGATTAGCGTGGCAATGACCATGCCCCAGCCAAATGAAATCTTGAAATAAACGGAGACTAAAAACAGCTCTAGCAAGGTAGGTGCGATGTTGAACAATAGGAAATAGAGCATGATGTCGATGCTCTTGGTCCCGCGTTCAATTACCTTGGTAACGGCGCCCGTGCGGCGGTTCATGTGGAACCGCATCGACAGATTGTGCAAATGGCTGAAGACATTTTCGGCTAGACGGCGTGTGGCTTCTTGGCCGACGCGTTCAAAGACCACGTTGCGCAAATTGTCGAACAATACTCCGCCAAAACGCGCACCTGCATAAGCGGCGACCAATGCGACGGCGATGGCGACGCCGTCTTCCATGCCGGGCACCATGCGGTCGATGGCTTGGCCATAAAGCCATGCCATGCTGAGCTGGATGAGTTTCGAGATAACCACCAGCAACAGCGCAAAGACAATGCGGGCGCGCAAACCCGCTTCATTCTTCGGCCATAAATAGGGCAAGAATCGCCGCATGACGGCGAAATCTGGCTTAGCATCGTTGGTGGGGGCTAATGGCGGCACAGGGGCCGTATAGTTATTTTAGGGAAAAGCACAAAGCCCCATCACGCCTTGTTCGACAGCAACAGCCAACTCGCAACGCCATTTATGGCGGTGTAAGCGGCGTAGAGGAGTGACACCGCCAAGGAACCTGCATTGGCCAACCACAGGGCGCCAATCAGTAAAGCCAGTTCAATGGCATAGCTTCCATAAGGGCCGAATTGGCCGCCGAAATAACGCTTGGTTTCTTCGACAATAGGGTGGCCAGATTCCGCCACCGCTTTGTGCATATAAAAATTGGCGACACCCAATAGAAAGCAGATGGTCAGTAACATAGGGCTGGGATCACGGTCCTTCGCGGATACCGCGCGCTTCATTGCGCTCTGATTGCCGTTCCAGCGCGACCTTGATCATCGCGATGATAGGGTCGGCCAGTGCCAGCCCGAAAATGCCGAACAACGCGCCAAAGAGGATCTGTGCGCCAAGCACTAAGGCAGGGGCCAAATCGACCGCACGTTTTGCGACCATCGGAACGATCAAATATCCGTCCACCATCTGCACGACAAAATACACGAAAATGGCGTAAAGCCCGACATCAACTCCGGCAGAAAACCCAACGAGGATGATAAGTGCCCCAGATATAATTGCGCCGATATTTGGCAGGAATGCGAGCAGGCCCGTGAGCACGCCCAGCAGCGCCGCCATCGGCACGCCGCCAAGGCTGAGTAAGGCCCATGTGCCCACGCCTTCAACCGCCATGCCAAGCAGGCGACCCGCCATGAGGCGGCGCAGGACGCTACCTATTTTTTCGGCGGTCCCATAAAAATGCGCACGCTCTGCCAAGGGCAACATCCACGCAACCCCGCGCTCATACATACGGGGCTCAGCGGCAATGAAGATGCCGAGAACGAGCATCATTGCAAGGTTTGTAACTGTACCTACAACCGACGATACCGCTTCTGTGACGCGGCCCACAGAGTTTAAAATCTGCGAGCCTAGGCCCTTCACATCCTCAGCAGAAATGTTGAAACCTGCAGCCTCAAGCTGGATGCCGATCCGTTCGATTTGCGTTCCGACAATAGCCTGAAGGCTTGCGGCCTGTGCGGCGAGTTCAGATCCTGTGAAAACAAATGTCCAATATATAAACCCAAATACAGCCAGCACGACAATGGTCAGGCGGAAGCCGCGCGGAATGGGCAATATGCGGCCAAGTAGCCGCGCGCCACCGTCGAACATCGCGGCAAGAACGATGCCGCCAATGATGAGCAGAATAGGTTGCGCAAGCCAGATGAAGGCAGCAACCAAGCTAGCCATGCCAATCCATACGGCGGCGCGCTTTATCTCGGAACGAATGAGTGGGTCGTAAAGCTCAGTAGGGCCTACCTCTTCGCGAAAGTCTTCATGCAGCTGCGCTGCTCGCTTTTTCCGCGTCCGGCGCGGCTTGCTTTGCGCAAGAGGAGGGATATCACTCACCTTGGCTGACCTTTTTAGGCCGCAAGCTGTCGCCAGCGCGATCGCCGCGGAGGGAACGGAACCAACTTACCGGATTAAGGCTCGTGCTACCGTCGACGGAGAAAGTAATGATTTCGGCCCGGCCACCGATGCGATCCCATGAGACGGGACCACCAAGGCCGCCAAGCTCTGCCGCTACGCGGCTGTCGGAACTGTTGTCGCGGTTATCCCCCATGAGGAAAACATGACCGGCAGGGATTTTCACAGGCGCCATGTCGTCGGTATCGCGCTGACGCGCGTCGATGGTGTCATATTGCACCCCGTTCGGCAGCGTTTCGCGAATGATCGGCAAATGGCAACGCAGCACACCATCATCACCGCGTGTCAGTGCGCCCGGAAAGTCATAGTCATTGCAAGGGTTGTTGGCATCGACAGGCAAGATCAAGTTCGGCTGGGCTTCCTGCTTCACAGGCTTTCCATTTAGGAAAATCTGGCCAGCGCGCAACGCGATGGTATCGCCGGGCAAGCCAATGACGCGCTTGATCCAATCCTGATTTCTGCCCTTGGGCGTCAAAATGACAATGTCGCCGCGCTCCGGCATTTTACCCCAGACGCGGGTATTGTTCTCCGGCAATGGCACGGCCAAGGCGTCTACTTCTTCGCGCAACACCAGCCAGCGGAATATCGCGACAGGATTGGGTATCGTCGGCGACACATGGCTCCATCCATAAGGATATTTGCTCACGAATAGCCGGTCCCCCACCAGCAAGGTTGGCATCATGGAGATTGACGGGATGTAAAATGGCTTCGCAATGAAGCTGTGAAAGGCCAGCACGGCAAGTAAAAGCCAGAACATGCCCTTGAACTCGGTCCAAGCCGCCGAAACCCAGCCTTGCTTTTCCGGCGCAGGGGTTGGCGGTGTTGCTTGGGTATCATCGTCCTTGGTCAAACTGGTCATGCCTTTTGCGACCTCAAAGCTTCTATTATGACAAATGCCTGCGCCCACGGGTGGTCATCCGTCAGCGTCAAATGAATATGGGCTTCATAGCCCGAAGGAATCAT
>CAIPUN010000136.1 GCA_903868245.1 uncultured Sphingomonadales bacterium
ACATCGCTGCATTTAAATATTGTTATATATCAATGATTTAAATGGCGCACCCAAGAGGATTCGAACCTCTGGCCTCTGCCTTCGGAGGGCAGCGCTCTATCCAGCTGAGCTATGGGTGCGGGCCGAGTGCGGTTAGCAGGCATGACGCCGTTGCGCCAAGTTTTTTTTAGGCGCAGTTTTTATTTACGGCCTTGCTTAGACGCGGCGGCATGGAAACAGCGCAGTTTGGACGCATGATCCGGCCGGATGTAATGCGCGCGCGATAGCTATATTGCCCCTCGCTAATGGCTGGATAACTCAAAAGGGCGATGCTACGGCGATCTTATGCAAAACCAGTTTGAACTCACCGACGATCAAGTCGCCATACAGGATATGGCGCGCAAATTCACCGCGGACGCCATCACACCTTTTGCCGCCGAATGGGACGAAAAGTCGCATTATCCGGTCGATGTGTGGAAGGCTGCGGGCGCGCTTGGCTTTGGCGCCATTTATGTGTCGCAAGAATCGGGGGGCACTGGCCTTGGACGCTTGGAGGCGGCGTTGATCATGGAGGCGATGGCTTATGGCTGCCCTACCACCAGCGCTTTCATTTCCATCCATAATATGGCGGCATGGATGATCGATACTTTTGGCAGTGCAGAGTTGAAGGCGCGCTATTTGCCCGACCTTGTGTCGATGCATAAGATCGCCAGCTATTGCCTGACCGAACCCGGCAGCGGGTCGGACGCTGCGGCGCTGAAAACCAGCGCGCGGCGGGATGGCGATCATTATGTGCTGAACGGAACGAAGCAATTTATCTCGGGCGCTGGCTATAATGACGTCTATGTCGTCATGGTCCGCACGGGCGAAGAAAAGACCAAGGGTGTAACCTGCCTTGTCGTGGACAAGGATACGCCGGGGTTGAGCTTTGGTGCGCCAGAGAAGAAACTGGGTTGGAACGCTTCACCCACCGCGCAAGTAATCTTCGAAGATTGCCGCGTGCCTGTTGCCAATCGTGTGGGCGCAGAGGGTGATGGGTTCCGCTTTGCGATGATGGGCTTGGACGGCGGGCGGCTGAATATCGGTGCCTGTTCTTTGGGCGGCGCGCAAAGATGCTTGGATGAGGCGATTGCTTATACCAAGGAGCGGCAGCAATTTGGTCAACCGGTGGCCGAATTCCAGAACACACAATTCATGCTGGCCGACATGGCGACCGATTTGGAAGCAGCGCGCGCGTTGCTTTACATCGCCGCCGCCAAGGTCACCGCGAACGCCCCTGACAAGTCGCGTTTCTCGGCGATGGCCAAGCGCCTGTCCACCGACAGCGGCAGCGAGATTGTCAATCAAGCGCTGCAGCTTTTTGGCGGCTATGGTTATTTGCGGGATTATCCAATCGAACGTTTCTGGCGCGATTTGCGCGTCCACTCCATCCTTGAAGGGACCAATCAGGTCATGCGTATGATTATTGGTCGGGATTTGTTGCGCCAATGACCGATGATATTTTGGTCCGCATCGAAGGTCATGCCGGTTTCATAAGCCTGAACCGGCCATCTGCGTTAAACGCGCTGACGCTGCCGATGGTGCATGCGATGACTGAGGCGTTGCTGGCGTGGCGCGATGATGACGCGGTGCAATGCATTGTGATTGATCATGCCGACGGGCGCGGTTTTTGTGCGGGTGGCGATATCGCTTTCTTACGCAATTCAGCCATTAATGATGGCGGTGTGTCGGGCCGAAAATTCTTCCACGACGAATATCAGCTCAACCATCTGCTGTTCACTTATCCTAAGCCTGTGGTCGCTTTCATGGATGGTATCTGTATGGGTGGCGGCGTCGGCATAAGCCAGCCGGGCCGTTTCCGTGTGGCGACCGAGAATACCAAATTTGCTATGCCTGAAACGGGTATTGGCCTTTTCCCGGATGTTGGCGGCGGTTGGTATCTTTCGCGGCTTGAGGGGCGCGTTGGCCAGTTTCTGGCGCTGACCGGATCACGTGTGGCCGGTGCAGAATGCCTCGCGCTTGGCCTTGCCACCCATTATCTGCCGAGTAGCGCGCTTGCGGACGCCAAAACACGGATTGCCAGTGAAGATATCGAACGCATTGACGGCATATTGAGCAATTTGTCCGAAACGCCACCAGATTCCAAAATCGTCGAGACAATAGTCCAGATCAACCGCCATTTTGCGTCTGATAAGCTAGAGGATATTATCTCGAGTTTGGAAGGCGATGAAAGCGAGTGGGCGATGAAAGAGCTGGCGACTTTGCGGACCAAAAGCCCGCAAACCTGCAAAGTTGCGCTGCGCCAATTGGCCGAGAGCCTGAAGCTCGCCGACTTTGCCGATAATATGGCGATGGAATATCGTATCACCAGCCGCGTGCTGGTCCGCCCCGATTTTGCCGAGGGCGTGCGCGCAGTGATTGTTGATAAGGATCATGCGCCCCAATGGGATCCCGCATCGCCTGAAGGTGTTACGGACGCGCTTGTCGATGATATTTTTGCCACCTTGCCGACGCAGGAAGAATGGAAGCCCCTATGAGCTACGAAACGATATTGGTCGAACAACGCGGTGCGGTGACGCTCATCACGCTCAACCGCCCGCAGGCGTTGAATGCG
>CAIPUN010000137.1 GCA_903868245.1 uncultured Sphingomonadales bacterium
CACATCCCGCCTTTGCCGTTCCTATGTGACAAATGCAATCGGGCAAACAGCGTCTGCTTGCGGTTTACAATGGGCCTGCTATTTCAGCGGCCAAGCAATTTAGCGCGGATCAACAGTTGCGCCGTGCAAATGGCACAGGAGTTTGCTAGTGCTGACAGCATTGACAAACCCCTGCCTAAACCGGTGACATCAAAATGCGCTTACGTCCGTTCCATCTGGCCTTTCCCGTCCACGACCTTGCTGAGGCACGGCATTTTTACGGCGCCATCATGGGTTGCGCCGAAGGGCGGTCATCGGACCAATGGATTGATTTCAACTTTTTCGGCCACCAAATTGTTGCGCATCTGGATGCGGCTGCGCGTAGCGTATCGACGCATAATCCCGTCGATGGGCATGACGTGCCCGTTCCGCATTTCGGCGTTGTTTTGGACATGGACCAATGGGAGGCATTGGCCGAACGCGTAAAGGCTGCGGGCGTCCGTTTTGGCATCGAACCGCATATCCGGTTCAAGGGCCAAGTGGGCGAGCAAGCCACGATGTTCTTTTATGACCCCAGCGGCAATGCGTTGGAGTTCAAAGCCTTTGCCGACGACGCGAATTTGTTTGCGCGCTGACGCTTGCATTTTGCGGCTTTAGGCCACAGCGCAAAGCCATGGACCTTCAAAATTTCGACATCGACTTATTCCTGCGCGATTATTGGCAGAAAAAACCACTGCTGATCCGCAATGCGTTTCGCGACTGGCACAACCCGCTTGCGCCGGATGAGCTGGCGGGGCTGGCGTGCGAAGAGGAAATTGAATCGCGGTTGATTTGTCAGACCGATGCGGGTTGGGAGATGGAGCAAGGGCCATTGGCAGAAGAGCGGCTTTCTGGCCTGAATGAAAGCCATTGGACGTTGCTGGTGCAAGCGGTCGACCAACATGTGCCCGCCGTTGCCGACCTGATCGCGCCGTTTCGTTTCATCCCCAATTGGCGCATCGACGATGTGATGGTTAGCCTTGCCGCCGACCAAGGCGGGGTTGGGCCGCATTTCGACCAATATGATGTTTTCCTGATCCAAGGGCTTGGCCGCCGCCGCTGGCAGATCGGACCGCATTGCGATGCTGATACGCCTTTGCTGCCGCATGATGATTTGAAGTTGCTCAGCCAGTTTCAGGCGACCGAGGAATGGGTGTTGGAGCCCGGCGATATGCTTTATGTCCCGCCTGGCATCGCGCATAATGGCGTGGCGGTGGGTTCGGATTGCATGACCTATTCGGTCGGCTTCCGCGCCCCATCGCGCGCCGACCTTTTGGGGCATTATGTTGACGATGTTCTGGACGGCATTCCAGATGATGAACTCTATCGCGACCCGGATTTGACGGCCCAAGCCAATGCGGGGGAGATTTTGCCCGAGGCGCTGGACCGCTTGCAGCAGATGGTGCTGGAATCGCTGTCCGACCCTGCCCATTTCGCCCGCTGGTTCGGCACCTTCAACAGCACGCCCAAATATCCCGACATCGACTGGCGGCCTGAAATACCCGTGACGGCGGAGGAACTGCGCGCGGCGATCACCGCGCAACTGCCACTTTCGCGTAATCCGGCGAGCCGCTTGGCCTTTATCGCCACAGGCGCGGAGGCGCTTATGCTGTTTGCCGACGGTGTCTGTTTCGACTGCATTGGCGAGACGGCGGCGTTGGCGAAAGCTCTCTGCGCGGAAGACAGCCTATGTCTCGACGTTGAGGTGGCGGGCAACGCGGCGGCCATCGATCTCCTCACGCAGCTCTGCAACAATGGCTGCATCGCCTTTGACAGCGAGGATTGATCTGCGCACGCGGTTAAGCATTTGCGCGAAGAAAGCGCGTTATGCGTGCGCGGCGGACGCATTAGCGGCGATTGCAAAGGCGACCATCACGCTGCGGCATTATGCTTGCGATCGTTGTGGGCAATTTCATTTGACCAGCCGGACGAAGGGCAAGCGCATCCCCCGGCCGGTAAAGCCTTAACCTTCGATTTCGCGCCAAGCGCCCGGCGCAAGGCCATCCATTGTCCATTCCCCAATCGCGCGCCGAACCAGCCGCAGGGTCGGATGCCCGACCGCCGCCGTCATGCGCCGGACTTGCCGGTTGCGGCCTTCGCGAATGGTGAGCATGATCCAGCTATCGGGTACCGACAGCCGCACGCGGATGGGCGGGTCGCGCGGCCAGAGCATGGGGTCGGCAATCCGCTCCGCCTCGCAGGGCAGGGTCAAGCCATCCTTCAACGAAACGCCGCGCCGTAATTGCGCCAGCGCATCGTCGGTCACATCGCCTTCGACTTGCACCAAATAGCTTTTCGCCATTTTATATTTCGGGTCCGATATCCGCGCCTGCAACCGGCCATCATCGGTCAGCAGCATCAACCCCTCACTATCCATATCGAGCCGCCCAGCCGGATAGACGCCGGGCACATCGACAAACTGCGACAAAGTCGGCCGCGGCGAACCCTCCGTCCCCTTGTCGGTAAATTGCGGCAAGACGCCATAAGGTTTGTTGAACAGAATGATGCGGGACATGGGGGTGCTGTAGCGAAAGCGGGGGCTATGCGAAATGCTGTTGTGGATGGGGGGGGGAGGGTGTGTAATAACCAAATAGGCTAAAAATATATTGACACCGTAACCATAAAAGGTTAGTTTATGTCATAGTCGAAAATTGCGAGTCGCGATGTGACCCGCTTTCATCATCACCCAA
>CAIPUN010000138.1 GCA_903868245.1 uncultured Sphingomonadales bacterium
GCCGACAATATGGCACAAAAGCTTATTGGCAGATGATCGCAAATCCATTGGCGTAACGCTTTAGCGGTGCTAAAGGCGCTGCCTAATCATGCATCGCTTTGCCAATCCTGCCCGATTCTTGCGTATTGCAAAGCCGCTTACGCCGGCATTGTTCTGGCCGGGGCTTTTGTTAACACTCATTGGGTGCATTTGGGGCTTGTTCTTTACCCCGACCGAACGGTTGATGGGCGATACCGTTAAAATCCTTTTCGTTCATGTCCCTTCCGCATGGCTTGGTATGGGTGGATGGACCGGCATTGCGATTGCCAGCATCGTGCAATTGGTATGGCGACACCCGTTGGCGGGCGTTGCGGCGCGTGCCATTGCCGTTCCCGGGGCGACCTTTGCGGCAATCTGCCTTATTACAGGTTCCATCTGGGGAAAGCCAACATGGGGTACTTGGTGGGTATGGGATGGGCGCCTGACGTCAATGTTAGTGCTCTTTTTCCTGTATCTCGGCTATATCGCGCTTTCTAATGCTTCAAGCGAGAAAGGCGACACGAGCCGCGTTGCCGCTGTGTTTGGTATCATTGGCGCGATCAATATTCCGATCATCAACCGCTCGGTTATCTGGTGGGAAAGCCAGCATCAAAAGGCGAGCATTACCTTAAGTGGTTCAACCATCGATACGGCTTATCTGGTGCCATTATTTGTCGCTGTCGCGGGTTTCAGCCTGTTATTCGGGGCGCTCGTCCTGATGCGGATGCGCGCAGCACTGGCGGAAATGCGGATTGAAGCACGGATGCGCCGGATGGCGCAAGGCTGATGCCCCACGCACCTTTCATTATCGCGTCTTTCGCGGTTACTGGGGTCGGCATGCTTTGGCTGATAATTTCGAGCTATACTTCCATGCGCCGGGCTGAGGCTTCGGCAGACGCATTGCGGGAACAGTCATGAAACCTAAGCATCAACGTTTATTATTAGCTTTGATCGCCGTGGTGGCATTGATTTGTGCAGGTCTGATTGCCGCCTCCGCCTTGCGCGAGGAGGCATCCTATTTCTATACGCCCACCACATTGGCGACCGCTAATGTCGAGCCCGGAAAGGCCATCAGGCTTGGCGGGATGGTGCAGAAGGGATCGATTGTGCGCGCCGCTGACGGCGTTTCCATAACTTTCATCGTGCAAGATCAGGAGCGCACCCAAAAGGTTGGGTATCGTGGCATTACACCTGATTTGTTTGTGGAAGGCTCCGGCGTTGTTGCCGATGGTCGCCTTCGGCTAGACGGCGTGTTCGTTGCAGAAAGCTTGCTCGCGAAGCATGACGAAAATTACGTCCCCAAAGAACTCGCCGATATCGATATGACCGCGGCCGAAAATACGAAAAACACGGTTTCTCAATGAAAGCTTTGACATGATCGCAGAGGCAGGATTGGCCGCCCTTTGGCTGGCGGCGGCTATGGCGTTGTTGCAGTTTGTCGGCGGCCTGACATTGTTGCGCGGTGGCGCAGGGCAGTTGGTGCCGCTCATTAAACCAGCGGCTTATGTGCAGGGCGGACTGTGCGCCTTCGCCTTTTTTGCGCTGATGTGGCTATTTTATGTGACCGACCTGTCAGTTCTTTTGGTTGCAAGCAATAGCCATATCGACAAGCCGATGATCTTCAAACTTGCTGGTACTTGGGGCAATCATGAAGGCTCAATGCTGCTGTGGGTTGCGGTGCTGTCGGTATCTGGCGCGGCCATCGCGTTTTTTGAAAAAAGGATTGATGCAAAGACACTATATGCGACGCTCGCGGTACAGGGTTTTATTGCGCTCGGTTTTTTTGCGTTCCTATTATTTGCGTCGAACCCATTTGAACGGCTCGTGCCTGCGCCATTGGAGGGTGCAGGTCTTAACCCGTTACTTCAAGATGTTGGTTTGGCCTTTCATCCGCCAACGCTTTACATGGGCTATGTCGGGCTATCGATTGCATTTTCCTTTGCTGTTGGTGCCTTGCTGACAAATCAAGTGGGGCCAGCATTTGCGCGCGCTATGCGACCGTGGGTTTTGACCGCTTGGATTTTCCTCACCATCGGCATCGCCGCGGGCAGCTATTGGGCCTATTATGAACTCGGCTGGGGCGGTTGGTGGTTTTGGGATCCCGTTGAAAATGCTTCGCTGATGCCATGGCTCGCCGCGACGGCTTTGCTGCATTCGGTTAGCGTTCTTGCCACCCGTAATGCGCTGCGCGCATGGACTATTATGCTTGCCTTGGTCGCTTTTGCGATGTCGATGGCAGGCACCTTCCTCGTACGGTCAGGGATATTGACCAGCGTGCATGCCTTTGCCGTTGATCCTGAACGTGGCGCGTTCATTCTGGCGCTCATGCTAATTTATACCAGCATCGCGTTCGTCATTTTTGCCCTTCGTATCGGCACGGTGAAGCAAGGCGAGCCCTTCCAATTGGTTAGCCGTGAGGGCGGTATCGTTGCGAACAACATCTTCCTCAGCGTCATTTTGGCGATTGTTCTGATAGGAACACTGTACCCGTTGGCGGCAGAGGCGATGGGAGACAAGATTTCGGTTGGTCCGCCGTATTTCAACAAAGCGACCGTGCCTGTCATGCTGCTATTGATGGTAGCCTTGTTGATTGGTCCCATGTTGCGGTGGCGGCGGGACGCGTTGATGCGGATCAAATATTGGCTGATTGGCGCGGCAGCAATTCTGGTATGCGGCGGGTTGGCTGCTTGGAAAATGGCTCCCGATACACGCTTGTTCCCGCTCCTCGGTATCGCATTGTCTTTGGCGCTTGCGGTGGCTGCGTGGTTGCCGCTGCGCGGCCGCAAATTGCTGCGGACGCCTTTGCCGATTTTCGGGATGGTCATCGCGCATTTCGGAATAGCGGTAAGTGTCTTTGGCATGGCGGAGGAATCCGGGTTTTCTAAAGAAACTCTGACGGCGCTTGCGCCAGGTGAAAGCGCGGAGATAGCTGGCTGGAAGGTTAAGCTTGATGACGTAAAACCAGTTCTCGGTGACAATTGGGTTGCCGTCGAAGGTGAGATGGTCGCTAGCAAAAATGGCGATACGTTTATACTTCGTCCGCAGTCGCGGCAGTTTTTTAAACCCGAAATGCAGACCAGTGAGGCCGCATTGCTTACACGCTGGAACGGCCAATTATACGCCGTAATCGCGCAACCGGATCAAGAGGGTGACGGTCGATGGCAAGTTCGTTTGTGGTGGAAGCCATATGTTACATTCATCTGGTATGGCGGGATCCTAATTGCCCTTGGCGGTACGATATCGCTGTTTGGTCGCATGTTCCGGCGCGCCAAAAAACCTGCAATCAATAAGTGGGAACGCGCATGAACCGGCCATGGCTTTTGTGGATACCGCTTGCGGTCGTCGCCTTCATTGGCGGGCTTGCAATCTACGGCCTTGCGGTGCCGAAGGATGATCAAGTCCATTCCGCAATGATTGGTAAAAAACTACCCGCATTTGCCCTGCCTGCTGCAACCGCTGGCGTTCCAGCTTTATCCAACACCGACATGGCCGATGGTAAGCCGCGCTTGCTCAATATTTTTGCAAGCTGGTGCCTGCCTTGCAAAGCGGAGGCCCCGCATCTGGAAACATTGAAGGCGGCTGGGGTTGAGATTGATGCCATCGCCGTTCGTGACAAGCCGGAGGATGTGGCTGCCTTTCTGGCCGAGTTTGGCAATCCGTTTCGGCGCATTGGTTCAGACAGCGAAATGGCGGTGCAGTTAATGCTTGGCTCGTCAGGCGTTCCTGAAACCTATGTCATTGGCGGCGACGGAACTATATTGTTTCAGCATATTGGTGACATCAGGGCAGAACATGTGCCGATGTTGATTGAAAAAGTGAATGCCGCGAAATGAGAGCCTTTGCGCCTATTTTGCTTGCACTTTCCGTGCCTGTGTTTGCGCAAGGCAGTGGCCCGACGCCGCCGCTGGCCAACCGACAACTCGCTGATCCGGCGCAGGAGGCGCAAGCCATGCGCCTGATGCATAGTCTGCGCTGCATTCAGTGTCAGGGGCAGTCTATTGCAGATAGCGATGCCGCAATGGCGGGCACGATGCGCGCCGAGGTGCGGCAACAAATCGCGGCCGGCCAGAAACCACAAGCCATTCGGAGTTGGATGATTGACCGCTACGGTGAATGGGTCAGTTTTGAGCCAGATATGAAGGGCGTCGGACTTTTGCTCTGGGTCGCACCCTTCTTCATATTCGTAGCCTCAATTTGGCTGGCTCGCGGGCTGTTTCGGAGGCGCACATGAACGGTTGGTTTGCACTCGGGCTACTATCGGTCCTGAGTCTATCTGTGTTGGTTTTTTTCGTGCGCTCGTCAAAGGGGTTGTGGCAGGTTGCTGCCGCAACCGTTCTGTTGGGTATGGCCGGATACGCGTTGCAAGGACGTCCCTCGTTGCCGCCAGCACCCGCAAAGCCGTTAGAGGCCAGTACCGTTGGTGCAACACAGTTGGTCGAAATCCGTGCGGATATGGATCAGAGCTTTGGCAGTGCGCAGCGTTGGCTCGTGACGGCCGATTCCTTTGCCAAGCAAGGCGATTATCCTCTGTCAGCCTCCTATATTAAGTCAGGCTTACGTGCTGACCCGCAGAATGCCGATTTATGGTCCGCACTTGGGCTGCAATTGATGCTGGCAAGTGAGGGGCAAATGTCCCCGGCTGCGAAATTGGCATTCGATAAAGCGCGGGCGATCCGCCCTAAATATCCTGCGCCTTATTATTTTGACGGGCTAACGCGCTTGTTTGCTGGTGACCTTGATGGGGCTATTTTGCTCTGGGAAAAAACCGTTTCACTGGCGACACCCAATGCCAAATGGAAAACGCGGATTGAGTCGCAACTTCTGGCGGCGAAAGCCTTGCAAGCGCAAGCCGCACAGGCAGAATCAATTGCACCAATTAAATAATTGTAATTATTGTATTTTCATAACATTTGGTCTTCATATTGCTGTGTTGTGAATGGCAGTGCGCCATGCTATTGCCCGCGCCCCAGCCACGGGTAACATGGCATTTGGGACGAAAGCCGGGGAAGCATTATGGTTGGACCGCAAGCAGACGATTTTGGTCACAGTGACCAAGATCATCATCACAGTCATGCCCCAAAAGGCTCGCTGTTGGCTTTATGCCTTGGCACCGTTGGCGTTGTCTTCGGCGACATCGGTACCAGTCCGATTTACGCGTTCCGTGAAACCTTCGCTGGGCATCACCCGATAACCCCTGACCCGATGCATATCAAAGGTGTATTGAGCCTTGTCTTCTGGTCAATGATGATTGTGGTGACGTTCAAATATGTCTTCACAATCATGAAAGCCGACAACAAGGGCGAGGGAGGAAGCCTTGCGCTTTTGGCACTCATCAACCGGCAGACAGCTGGTGCAAAATGGACTGCGCCTTTTGTTATGCTCGGGGTGTTTGCAACCGCCCTGTTCTATGGCGATTCTATGATTACGCCAGCCATGTCGATCTTGTCGGCGGCTGAAGGTTTGAAATATGTGGATGAGGGCTTTAGCGCCTGGATATTGCCTATCGCCGTTGTGATCATCGGTGCGTTATTTGCATTCCAGTCGCGCGGAACGGCGAAGGTGGGGGCTTGGTTCGGGCCAATCATGTTGGTGTATTTTGCGACACTGGCAGGCTTGGGCCTGATGCATCTGACCAAGATGCCGTTAATCATCTTCGACGTTTTGAACCCGATGAATGCGTTCTATTTTTTCTATATTGACGGGTTTCGGGCCTTTGTGGCTATGGGGACAGTTGTTCTGGCCGTGACGGGTGCGGAGGCGCTTTACGCCGACATGGGGCATTTCGGACGGAGACCCATTAAATTTAGCTGGCTGTTCTTCGTGCTGCCCGCGCTTATGCTGAATTACATGGGTCAGGGGGCAATGATATTGTCCATGACGCCAGCAGAGGCCCAGATTGCCATTCGCGACCCGTTCTTCTTGATGGTGCCGCAACTGATCAGCACACCAGTCATTTTCCTCACGATAATGGCGGCCATTATTGCCAGCCAAGCGGTTATTTCTGGCGCTTTCTCTTTGACGCAGCAGGCCATTCAGTTGGGCTTCATGCCACGGCTCAGCATTTTGCATACCAGCGAGAAGGCAGCTGGACAGATTTACATTCCAGCGATTAACTGGGGCCTTGCGGTGATGGTATTGCTGCTGGTTTTGTTCTTCCAGTCATCGTCCAACCTTGCCGCGGCTTATGGTATTGCGGTGACCGGCGCGATGTTTATTGACACCTGTTTGATTGCGGTCGTCCTGCTGTCGCTATGGAAATGGCCAAAGTGGAAAGCACTGCCAATCCTCGCTTTATTCTTCATCGTCGACTTTGCCTATTTGGGCGCCAATTTGTTGAAGGTGCCATCGGGCGGATGGGTTCCATTGGTAATTGGTTTAGTGATCTTCACATTATTGACGACTTGGTCGCGTGGCCGCGCTTTGATGCGCGAGCGCATGGCTGAAAGTACGATGCCCATGGAGATTTTCATAAAGTCTGCCGCCCATAGCGCGACACGCGTGCCAGGCACGGCGATATTTATGGCATCGGCGGCAAGTGGTGTACCTTCGGCTTTACTGCATAATATTAAACACAACCGCATTCTGCACGAGCGCGTCATCATCTTGACGGTGCAGATTGAGGATGTGCCCTATGTCGTCAGCACTGACCGAATTATCTCTAAGGATTTGGGTGAAGGTTTTTACCGCGTAAAAATGCGCTTTGGCTTTTTAGAAGAGACCAATGTGCCAGCGACCCTCGACTTGGTTGATTTATGCGGTCCTAAATTTGACATGATGCACACCAGCTTCTTCCTGTCGCGTCAGACATTAATCGCCTCCAAAATGCC
>CAIPUN010000139.1 GCA_903868245.1 uncultured Sphingomonadales bacterium
ATCCGCATCGGAACTGCCCAATTTCGACGCGATAAAGAACAAAAATAAGGGCCCAAAATCGAGAACAAAGTTCAGCGTGCCTGATGGCTTTTGCTTAGGAGGGGCCTCGTTCACAACGAACCGCCACTAATCGCTCGGGCAACATCTTGCGGGTTAAATGGACGCAAATCATCAATCGCTTCGCCCACGCCAATGGCGTGGATAGGAAGGCCGAATTGCTTGGCGGCCGCGACCAATATGCCGCCGCGCGCGCTGCCGTCCAATTTTGTCATCACAAGCCCGGTTACGTCAGCGACCTCCTTAAAGGTTTCAATTTGTGACAACGCATTTTGACCTGTGGTTGCATCCAGAACGAGCACAACATTATGCGGTGCAGCCGGGTTCAGGCGGCCTAACACACGGCGGATTTTGGCAAGTTCATCCATTAACTCGCTTTTATTTTGTAACCGGCCAGCGGTGTCGACGATCAGTACATCGATCCCTTCGGCTGTCGCCTTTTTGACCGCGTCAAACACGACACCTGCTGCGTCGCCGCCTTCGGGGCCTGTAACAATCGGCACGCCGATGCGTTCAGCCCAAATCTTTAGTTGGCCAATGGCGGCTGCACGGAACGTATCGCCAGCGGCCAGCATGACGCCATAATCTTGTTCTAGAAACAGATTGGCCAGCTTTGCGATTGTCGTGGTTTTTCCTGATCCATTAACGCCGATGACCAAAATGACTTGGGGACGCGGGAAAGCATCAATTTCCAACGGGGAAGCGACCGGCGCAAGGACCGAGGCAATTTCATCCTCGACGATCTGCCTTATACCATCGGCATCAATGCCCTTGTCAAAGCGACCCACGGCAATCTTGTCGCGGATTTGCGACGCCATAGCAGGGCCGAGGTCGGAGGCAATCAACGCATCCTCAATCTCGTCGAGATCGCTTGCGTCAAGTTTCGCCTTGGTGACAAGTCCGGCAATATTCTCGGTCAGCTTACCTGATGTTTTTTTAAGGCCGCCGAACAAACGGTTCGTCCACCCAGCATTTTCGCTCATTCGATAACCTCTGCCTGTAAAACTTCGTCTTCAATATGCGTAACGCGGGCCGATATGATGCTGCCTTCCGGCATCCTCATATTAAGCTTCAAATACGCGAAATTTTCCGCATGACCAGCCAAGCCGCCACTTTCGACGGCAACATTTTGCCTGCTGCCAATAAGTGCCTGTATCCAAGCTGCCTTTTCAGCCGTCACGGCATCACGTAATGCCTTGGCGCGGGCCTTAATTATCTGCGGCGGCAATTGCGGCATGCGCGCTGCTGGCGTGCCCTTTTTGGGCGAGTAAGGAAAAATATGCCCATGGACGATGTTGCATTGGCGCACGAGGTCGATACTGTTGGCAAACATCACGTCATCCTCGGTCGGGAAACCAGCGATAATGTCCGCACCAATCGCAATATCCGGCCTTTTTGCTTGCAATCGCGCCACAAGGTCAATCGCCAGTTCACGGCTGTGGCGGCGTTTCATGCGCTTCAGGATCATATTGTCGCCTGCCTGCAACGACAGATGGACATGTGGCATGACGCGCGCTTCGCCGGTCAAAAGGTCAAACAGCCGTTCATCAATTTCTACGCCGTCAATCGATGAAAGACGCAGGCGCGGTAAGTCTGGCACAAGCTTCAAAATGCGTTCGACCAATGACCCCAGATTGGGCTGTCCCGGCAGGTCATGGCCATAGCTGGTGACATCGACACCGGTCAGCACAACCTCTTGAAACCCTGTGTCCACCAGCTTTTGAATATGTTCGATAACGCCCCCTGCGGGAACCGAGCGGCTGTTGCCCCGGCCATAAGGGATGATACAAAAGGTGCAACGATGGTCGCAACCATTTTGTACCTCAACAAAGGCGCGGGTTTTTCCCGAATAAGCCGTGACCAGATGCGGCGCGGTTTGCGCGATTGTCATGATATCCGACACGACAACCGGGCGGTCAGGGCGCTCGATTATTTCCCGTAGCAAGGCGGCATTTTGCTTTTCATGATTGCCGAATACGCCAGCAACTTCGGGCATATTTTGGAAGGTGTCAGGCTCCACTTGCGCCGCGCAGCCCGTAACCCATACACGCGCGTCAGGGCGACGTTTATGCGCTTGGCGGATGGCTTGGCGGGTTTGGCGGACGGATTCATTGGTGACGGCGCAGCTATTGATAATGACGATGTCATCATGGCCGGCGAGTTGCTCGGCTAAGGCATTGCTCTCGGCAAGGTTCAGGCGGCAACCCATGCTGATGACTTCGGGTTTTTGCAACGGGACGTTCATCCAAAATCATCCCAGTTGGCATGGCCGGTGAAAACATAGGTCGCGCTGCCCGTCATAATCACGGGCTGCCCCGGTGCCCAGGTGATGGTCAAGCTACCACCCTTTTGGTGCACGGCAACAGGGGATTGAACCTTGCCTTGCTTTATGGCTGCAACAGCGGTGGCACAGGCCCCCGTGCCGCATGCGCCCGTTAGGCCAGCGCCGCGCTCCCATACTTTTAGATGAATTTCATTGCCGTCGACGGACGCGACATTGACATTTACGCGTTCTGGAAAGGCGGCGTCATGCTCAATGATGGGGCCAAGCCGTGCGAGATCAATCGCATCGGCGTCACCCACAAAAAACACGGCATGCGGGTTGCCCATGTTAACGGCCATAGGGTTTTCCAACTCTTCCCACGCCAACGGCAGGGAAGCGCTGTCCATTGCAAATGCGAGCGGAATGTCTTGCCAGTCAAACTTGGCGTCGCCCATGGAAACGGTGACGTCGTTGCCGGACAATTGCCCTGAGATCACGCCACCTTTGGTTTCGATTTGCAGGTCTTGCTTCAGTAAGGCCACCACGCAGCGCGAGGCGTTGCCGCACGCTTCGACCTCGCTGCCATCCGCGTTAAAAATGCGCATCGCGACGTCGGCAGTGTTGGATGTTTGCAACAGGATTAATTGGTCGCAGCCAATGCCAAGCTTCCGGTCGGCAATGGCGCGCGCGCGGCCAGCGGGCATATCCATCGGACAGTCGCGCGCATCGATAATGACAAAGTCATTACCCAATCCATGCATCTTGTGAAATTCGCCTTTTGCCATGCACGGCGATTTAGGGACTGCAGGCCGGAGTGTCCACCGCTCATGCTTAGTGCTATCAATGCCTTCAACAGGCGGAATGATTTGCCTTTTCGAAAACCTGTTGGTAAGCGCACTCCCAAGGCAGCCAGTCTGCCATTCAAAATTTGTTGGAAATCCATAGTTTCCAAGCTGGTCGGCGAAGATTCGCTCACCGGCTTTTTGTTCGTTTATGCCCCATATGGGGTGATTTGGTAAGGAATGTCGATGTTTGACAAGCTGAGTGACCGATTAGGAGGTGTGTTTGATCGCCTGCGCGGTCGCGGTGCGTTAAATGAAGCTGACGTGCGTGAAGCGATGCGCGAAGTACGCGTGGCCTTGCTTGAGGCCGACGTTGCACTGCCCGTTGTCCGCGAATTCATCGACAAGGTAACAGAGCAAGCCGTTGGCGCGCAGGTTCTGAAGTCGGTTACGCCAGGTCAGCAAGTCGTCAAAATTGTTAACGACGCGCTTGTCGAAATGTTGGGCGCTGAACAAAGCGACCTGAATTTGGCGGTTGCGCCACCTGCGATCATCATGATGGTCGGTTTGCAGGGTTCGGGTAAAACCACAACGACTGCAAAAATCGCCAAGATGTTGAAGGCGAAGCAGGGCAAGAAAGTCCTGATGGCGTCGCTCGATGTCAATCGCCCGGCAGCGCAAGAGCAATTGGCGACGCTGGGAACGCAGACCGATGTTGCGACCTTGCCTATTGTTCAAGGGCAAATGCCCGTCGACATCGCCAAGCGTGCGATGCAGGCGGCAAAGCTGCAGGGCTTTGACGTCCTTATCCTTGATACCGCTGGTCGCTTGCATGTTGATCAGCAACTGATGGACGAAATGCAGGCGGTAGCGAACGTCGCCGTGCCGCAGGAAATTCTGTTGGTCGTGGACTCACTAACGGGCCAAGACGCGGTTAACGTAGCCAAAAGCTTTGGCGAACGGGTTGATTTAACAGGTATCGTTCTGACCCGCATGGACGGGGATGCCCGTGGCGGGGCGGCTCTATCAATGCGTGCCATTACCGGCAAGCCAATCAAATTTGCGGGCGTCGGAGAGAAGCTGGACGCCATTGAGGCATTTAACCCAAGCCGTGTTGCAGGCCGTATTCTTGGCATGGGCGACGTTGTTGGCTTGGTCGAACGTGCGTCCGAAATGGTCGAAAAAGAGGACGCGGAGAAACTCGCGGCCAAAATGGCCAAGGGCCAGTTCGACATGAACGACCTGCGCACCCAATTCCGCCAGATGACCAAGATGGGCGGACTTGGCGCATTGGCTGGCATGATGCCAGGCATGAAAAAGGCCAAGCAGGCGATGGACGCCAGCGGCATGAACGATAAATTGCTGGTGCATATGGATGCCATCATCGGGTCGATGACACCTAAAGAACGCGCCAAGCCAGAATTGCTGAACGCCAAGCGCAAGATCCGCATTGCCAAAGGTTCCGGCATGACCGTGCAAGACGTCAACAAGCTGATCAAAATGCACCAGGAAATGGCAAGTGCCATGAAGCGCATCCGCAAAATGGGCGGGCTGAAAGGCCTTGCTGCGATGTTTGGCGGCGGCAAAGGTGGTGCAGATTTGGGCGGCGCGATGGAGGGGATGCACGGCCTTCCCCGCGGCGCGATGCCGCCCGGCATGGGCGGATTCCCCGGGATGGGCGGCGGTGGCGGGATGCCACCTGACCTCGCAAGGCTTTTGAATAAGAAGAAATAATATACTGTTTATTTTGAATATTTTAAGAAAGGTGAGTTAGTTTTATGGCATTATCAATGCGTTTGTCGCGGGGCGGTTCGAAAAAGCGTCCTTATTATAAAATCGTTGTAGCCGACGCCCGCGCACCGCGCGATGGCAAGTTCATCGAGCGTATCGGCAGCTACAACCCGCAGGCGCCCAAGGATAGCGCAGAGCGCGTAATCCTCGACACAGAGCGCGCTAAGCACTGGCTTGCCGCTGGTGCACAGCCATCGGACCGCGTAGCCCGCTTCCTTGACGTTGCCGGCGTCAAAGAGCGTAAGGCAAAGAACAACCCGAACAAGGGCGAGCCAGGCCAAAAAGCCAAGGATCGTGCAGAAGACAAGGCAACCAAGCTTGCTGAAGCCGAAGAAGCGGCCGCAGCAGCAGCTGCTGCTCCTGCACCTGAGCCAGAGCCAGAAGTAGTCGCCGAAGAAGCGCCTGCTGCTGAAGAAGCTGCACCAGCCGAAGCTGCCGCCGAAGAAGCGCCAGCTGCTGAAGAAGCTGCACCAGCCGAAGCTGCTGCTGAAGAAGCGCCTGCTGCTGAAGAAGCTTCACCTGCAGCTGAAGAAGCAACCGAAGAAAAGGCTGAGGGCTAAGCCTTGGCTGACTCAACCGTCACGCTTGCCGCCGTTTCTGGCGCGCACGGCGTGACGGGTGAAGTTCGTCTCAAGCTGTTTGCAGAAAATGTGGACA
>CAIPUN010000140.1 GCA_903868245.1 uncultured Sphingomonadales bacterium
CGCGCCTTCATCATGGGCTTCGTCGCGGCGCGCATCAGGCGAAATGTGGCCTCAAGATTGATGCGGATGACATCATCCCATTCGTCATCTTTCATGCGCATCGTCAAATTGTCGCGCGTTACGCCCGCGTTATTTACCAGAATGTCTATCTGTCCCAGCTTTTCTAGCGCAGCAGGGACCAACGCCTCAACGCTGTCTTTGTCGCCGAGATTGCAGGGAACCGCAACATGGTCGCCGCTTAAGGATGCCCGGAATGCTTCTAGCTTTTCCACGTTGGAGCCGGACACTGCAAGGCGTGCGCCTTGGGTCGCCAACGCGTGACAAATGGCACTGCCAATCCCGCCCGATGCGCCTGTGACGAGCGCCGTCATACCGGTTAGATCAAACATATCATTCTCCCTTAAATTCGGGTGCGCGCTTTTCCAGAAACGCGGTGATGGCTTCGTCATTGTCTGCAGTGGCGTGTGCAAGGCTTTGCATTGCGGCCGACATTTCGAGGATGTTTTTAAGGTCAGCGGTCTGCCCCTCGCGCAGAAGCCGCTTCGTCATGCGGACGGCATGTGGGGGGTTTGCTGCGATTTTTTCGGCAACCATGCGCGCGGCGGTCATCAGGTCGGCATCATCCACCACTTGCGTAACCAGCCCGATACGCAAGGCTTCGGCAGCGTCGATGGTCTCACCCGTTAGTGCCAGTTCGGTCGCTTTTGAAAAACCGACGATGCGCGGCAACAGCCATGCCCCGCCATCGCCCGGCGTGATGCCCAACCGCACAAAGCTTTCGGCAAATTTGGCCGAAGACGCGGCAATCCGAATGTCGCACATCGTGGTAAGATCAAGCCCTGCACCAATGGCCGCTCCGTTGACCGCCGCGATGACCGGAACCTCAAGCGCCTGAAACATCAATGGTAGACGCTGTATGCCATATTTGTAATTGCGCCGTGTTTCCGCAGGCAATCCTGCCCGCAAGCCACCACTATCCGGACGCATTTGTTTCAGATCGCCGCCGGATGAAAACACGGTTCCCGCGCCTGTCAGGATAACGCAGCGCACCGACATATCCTCATCAGCCGTCATGAATGCGTCGCATATTTGTTCGACGACAGACACATCGGAAATAGGGTTACGCTTTTCGGGCATATTCAACGTGATGGTCAGTATGCCGCCATCACGCGATTGGAGAATTTGGTCGGTCATTAGATATCTTTCAACAAGGCTTCGATGTCATCCATGCTGGTGACAGTTGATGTTGTAATGTCTTCGCCCGCGCTGCGCTTTACCATAGGCGACAGAACTTTCCCGCCAAACTCGGCGAAATGGGTGACACCGGCCTCCGCCATAGCAATCGCCGACTCGCGCCAGCGCACACGGCCAGTCACCTGCTCCACCAATTGAGCCGATATGGTTGCGGGGTCGGACACCGGCGCAGCCGTGACATTGGCGAACAAAGGCACCAATGGCGCATGGATGGTCGTCGTCGCAAGCGCGCTTGCCATGTCATCGGCGGCGGGTTGCATCAATGGACAGTGAAAAGGTGCGGATACGGGCAGCAAAATGCCCCGTTTGATATTATGGTCCTTCGCCAGCAAAATCGCCCGGTCAATCGCGCCTTTATGGCCAGAAATAACGACCTGCGACGGGTCATTGTCATTGGCGACAGTGCAGGTTTCCCCTTCCGCAGCAGCGGCCGCTAAGCTTTCCGCTTTTTCTATATCCGCGCCAAGCAAAGCAGCCATTGCGCCTACGCCAACGGGCACAGCGGCCTGCATGGAACGTCCACGCAGCTTCAGCAGCGCAGCCGTTACCGACAAAGGCAAGGCGCCAGCGGCGCACAACGCCGTATACTCACCCAAGGAATGGCCAGCGACGAAGTTGCATTTTTCCGATAGACGAACGCCGCCTTCTTTTTCTAACACGCGTAAGGTGGCAATGGCGTTGGCCATAATCGCAGGTTGCGCATTTTCGGTGAGTGTTAGTTCGCTCTCTGGGCCTTCGCACATCAGGCGGAACAGATGTTGGCCAAGCGCTTCGTCGACCTCTTCAAACACCGCGCGCGCGATGGGGCTAGCTTCGGCGAGCATTTTGCCCATGCCAACGGCCTGGCTGCCTTGCCCAGGGAAAATAAATGCGCGCATGTCTGCTCCTGTTGGTCGGTGTTCTTGCAAAATCGCCTATGGCGCAGCGCTGAATGTTGCAAGCCCGAACGGCACAATCCTGTTATCGGCGTCATGGCCAATATCCGCACGACCCAGATAATTGATCCCTGTTTTTGCGCACCAGCGCCGCGCGATTTCTTCGGCATTTTCGCCAAAGGGGCGGTCATTTTCGGGCACATCGCTGACGCGGCCAATCCGCAATCCGGCCAGCCCTGCGGTTTGCAAATGGCTGGTGACGTGGAAAAAGGCGCGGTCATATCCATAGAGATATTCGCTGACTTCCTCCAATATCAACACATGGTTTTTCAGATCAGGCATTAACGGCGTGCCGACCATCATCGCCAAGGTCATCAGATTGAACGCCGCATATTTTGTGCCGGCCTGCAGTTGTGGTTCGAGCGATTGCGGCGACGCATGTAGCATCCAGTCGAGTGCGCGCAGGACGGCGGCCTCACCGCCGTCACGCCGAATATCGGCTGGCATCGGGCCGTGGCAGACACGACCAATTTGGGCGCCGTAAAGCGCGCCAAGCAGATTTCCGGCGTCGCTATAGCCCATATAGATTTTATCCGCCGCTGCTGATGTTAGCGCCGCGACGGCATCCTCAGCGATCCGGCAAGCCCCATAACCACCGCGCACGAACCAAACCGCATCAAAATCTGGGTCATTGGCAAGATCGGCAAAAGCCTCCAGCCGCTCGCTATCGGATCCGGCGAAATGGCCAGACTCGGCAAAGCATTGGTCGTGAAAGACAAGTTCAGCGGTCGGGTGAGCGGTGGCGGCAAGTGTAGAAACGCGCGCGGCGTCTTCGCGCGAAAATGGCGTTGATGGGGCGCAAATAGCTATCCGCATATTTCACTCTTTCCCTTATTTGTTACACCAGCCAAAGCTTGTGCGCCGTTGTTTTGGAACAGAGCGTTCAGCGTTCCATTGCAAAAACTCGCACTAACGCATAACCGCCAATCATGCACAAAAACAAATCCTATTTCTTCTGCGGCATCGGTGGCTCTGGCATGTTGCCCTTGGCCAATATCGTCCGTGATGCAGGCGCAAGCGTTGCGGGTTCCGACCGCGCACTCGACCAAGGCCGGCTGGGACCGAAATTCGAATGGCTGCAAAGTCTTGGCATCAATTTGTTTCCGCAAGACGGCAGCGGCATTATGAGCGCCAATCAAATCCTTATCGCGTCCGCCGCGATAGAAGACAGCGTACCGGACATCGCAAAGGCCAACGCGCTTGGCTGCACCCGTATGACCCGCGCCGAACTCCTTGCTGACCTATTCAACGCCGCCCCGCGCAGCGCAGCTGTCGGTGGAACCAGCGGCAAATCGACCGTCACGGGCATGATCGGCTGGATATTGACCGATGCTGGATGTGACCCGACGATCATGAATGGTGCGGTGATGAAAAATTTCGTTGCCGATGATGCGCCCTTCGCCAGCGCGCGCGTCGGGCAGGGGGATGTCTTTGTTTCCGAGGTTGACGAAAGTGATGGCTCCATCGCCCTGTTCACGCCTGAGGTGGCGGTCCTCAACAATGTCAGCCTTGATCATAAAAGCTTAGAAGAATTACGGCATTTATTCGGGGATTTTGCGCGCAAGGCGAAAGCCTGTGTCTGGAACGCCGATGATGCCGAGACTGCGGCGTTGATCGCGCCCATGGCATTGCAGAGCGCGATTAGCTTTGGCTTCTCCGCTGATGCAGATTTCCGCGCAACGGACATCACTGACCTCCCACTTGGTAGCCGCTTTACCCTGCATGCGATGGGCGACGCTTATCCCGTCGCCTTGATCGTCCCGGGCCGACACAATATCGCGAACACGCTTGCCGCTATTGCCGCAAGCGTCGCGCTTGGCGTGTCCGTCGCGCAAGCCGTGCGCAGCGTCGAAAGCTTTAATGGCCTTGCTCGCCGTTTTGATATTGTCGGCACGGCCAATGACATCACGGTCATCGACGATTTCGGCCACAACCCGGACAAGATTGCCGCGACCTTGGCGACGTTGAAGGCTTTTCCCGGTCGCATCGTCGCCTTCTTCCAGCCCCATGGCTACGGTCCCATCCGCGTTATGGGCGCTGAACTGGCTAGCGTATTTGCGGAAATGTTGGGGGAGGATGACCACCTGATCCTGTGCGACCCCGTCTATTTCGGCGGCACCGTTGACAAAAGCATTGGCAGCGAAAGCATCACCGACGCAGTAGCCAAAGCGGGCCGCAACGCCGACTATATCCCGATCCGCGAAGACTGCGGCAACCGCATTGTCCAACTGGCAAGGCCCGGCGACCGGATTGTGGTCATGGGGGCAAGGGATGATACGCTGAGCGCGTTTGCAGCGGATATTTTAGGGCGGTTACAACGCTAAGGGCGAGCTCCGCATTTCCGCAATCCCGCGAATCGCTTGCATTCCACACCAATCCCCCCTAAGCGCGTCACTTCGCTCAGGTCCGCCTGACCGAAATTGAAGAAGGCCGGAGGGGCGTATGCATGGTGCTGCGTCAGCGATCGGTAGGAACAAGGAAACGCCCATGCCGCTTTACGAGCATGTATTTTTGGCGCGTCAGGACCTTTCACAGGCCCAGGTTGATGCGCTGGCAGAAACTGCCACCAAGATTGTAGAAGACAATAAGGGCAAGGTCGTAAAGACCGAAACCTGGGGTCTTCGTACATTGACCTACAAAATTCAAAAGAACCGCAAAGCGCATTTCGTGATGCTCGACATTGAAGCTTCGGGCGACACCATCGCCGAGCTGGAGCGTCAGACGCGCATGAACGAAGATGTGATCCGTTACATGACCGTCCGCGTGGACGCGCATGAAAAGGGCCCATCTGTCATGATGCGTAAGAGCGACCGCCCAGAGCGCAGCGAACGCGGTGAGCGTGGCGGCTTTGGTGGTGGCGACCGTGATCGCGGTGCACCGCGTCCAGACCGCGCGTATCGCGCAGAGCAGGAGGATTAAATCATGGCACGTCCGTTTTTCCGTCGCCGCAAGTCCTGCCCATTCCAGGGTAAAGATGCGCCGCAAATCGATTATAAAGATGTACGCCTGCTTCAAGGTTACATTTCAG
>CAIPUN010000141.1 GCA_903868245.1 uncultured Sphingomonadales bacterium
CTGATCGTCGGTTATTGCATGGGCATCCGCTCGGAGCGTCGGCTCTGCGAAGAGGTTCATCTCAAGCGCATCCTCAAGTTGGACCGCTTGCGCCTGCGCGGTCCCAATGGCGCAAAAGATGAGTTCTACCTCGCCGCCGCCGCCCAAAACTTACGTAAAATGGCCAAGGTGATCCCGATGGCGAGCCCCGCACCCGCCTGATCGGGAATGTAAGCCCGCGCGCCTGCATTCCAGACCGCCTAACAATCGTCACTACAGGCGAGTTTTTCAACAGAATAGGGCCAGGAGCGGACAGTCCGCTCTGATACCTAGAATAGCCAATACAGACATTGGTCGATTGATTGTTGATATGCAGCGTTGCTGACAGCGCGGAATGACCATGTTACGTAAACCGCACCCCGCATCGCCACACACATTATTTTTCGTCGGTTTTGCCGAGGACTTCGCCTTATTCGATCTATTCATCATTAAGGCCACTGAAACATCCATGCAATGCAACCTCAATGCGCCTGCTAAACGGACAGACTCATTCCACACCAAACCGATCGGCAGCATCTTTGGCATGGAAGCCGTGGCTAAAGCTTTCGGGATCGAACGGCAACATGGTCTCGTTCCAACTAGAATATCGGGATTTTAGGTCAGCGAACACTTCATGCAGACGGGCGCTAAGGTTGCCCCGTTCGAGTGGATCATTGACCACGTCGAAAAGGAATTCGTTTCCGTTGATTCGCAGATATTTGTAGTGGCCAAGCCGACACGCAGACTGGTCCAAGTGGCGGTAGCGCCAGAACAGAGTCCGGACGGGCAGTGTGCCACCACGTAGCGCTGCGGTTACATCTATACCATCCGACGGACGCTCAGCTAACGGCGATGACCCGGCCAGTGCAAGAAACGTTGGTAGCCAGTCCATAGACATGACCGGTTCAGCGTTTTCAGATCCTGCCGCGATACGTCCCGGCCAGCGAACAATCAATGGAACACGTATCCCGCCTTCTAGCAACTCAGTCTTTCGACCGGAAAAAGGCCAGTTGTCTGAAAAACGCTCACCGCCATTATCGCTCGTAAACACAACGATGGTATCGTCAGCCATCCCCAGTTGCTCCAAAGCTGTCAGCACGTCGCCGACCTTTTCATCAAGGCGGCGCATGATCGCGGCATAGCTTGCCATCGTCCCACCGTCATAGTGAAAACCCGCTGCCGCATCACTAGATACCGCAATGCGGGCGGACTCTTCTTGGTCTTTGGGCCCCTCCCACGGCCAATGTGGCGCTGTGAAATGCAAGCTCATGAAAAACGGTCTACTATCAGCCGCATGACGGCGCAACTGCGTGATAGCTTTGCTGGCTAATATGTCAGTTAGATAACCTTGGTCATCAGCGGTTTTTTCATTGTTCCAAAGATCGTGCCCCTTGCCAGATGCGTGCGTGAAATAATCTGCTCCACCACCTTGGATACCGAAGAAGCTATCATAACCGCTGAGTCGAGGTCCAAACTTGGGAGCAGCACCAAGATGCCATTTGCCAATTAACGACGTCGCGTAGCCAGCCTTACGAAGCTGTGACGGCAGCGTAGGTTCTGCTGGTGGGAGGCCCATATCGCGGAAGGCCAATGGCTCCTCGAGTCCGATCGGCAGACGATATTGGTACCGCCCCGTGATGAGCGCGGTCCGGGTGGCTGAGCAAACTGGGCTGTTGGCATAGCCCGACGTCAACTTCATTCCGCTTTGCGCCAATCCGTCGATGTGCGGCGTCTCATAATCCCGGCGCCCGTAACAGGAGAGGTCTGCATAGCCCATGTCGTCGGCCATAATGAACAGAATGTTGGGACGTTTGGCCGACGAACGCGCGAGAGCGGGAAAAGCAAAGCTTGATGCCGCCGCAGCCAATACCTTTCGTCGGTTCAGCGTGAATGTCATAAAGTCGAAGTTCCTATTTTAGCGCAACTTAATCAAGCGGTGTCCGTCGTCAGATAATTTGAGACATATGGCAGTTTAAAACAGGCGAGTGTTTGGGCTCATCCGGATGGTTAATATTATGCGGCGATTTTGCGGTGTTGCAAGCGCCTAATCTAAGTCAACGTCAGATCATTCTTGTCCTCAAAGTCCGAAAATCACAGACCCAGTCAAATAGTTTCCAAAATTCGTCACTCTGCGGAAGCATTGGGGTCGTAATCACCCACTGCTGGAAAACGTCTGGAAGGACCCAAGCGCGACAATGCAATCCTCTTCTGGCTTCCAAGGGGGCGTTGTATGTACTCCATGTGGACCAGTGGGGCTGTCCAGTCACTGTATTTTAATCAATCCAGACAACCCCTGCGCTTCTGTGACAGTGATAGTCGCCTGTTTTCAAATTGTTATGGCACCCATGGGAATTCAAGCTGCCTGAGTGAGCGAACGAGGTATTCATAAAGTATTGATTTAGAACGAACTATTGGTCCCTCCCGGGGAGCCATTTTTCTGGCTCAGTAAATACTAAAGCGGCCCATGGGCCTGCCAGAGCAGCCGGAGCGCTGCATAGCCCACCAACAACGCTGTCAGCACACGCAATAGATGCGGCGACAAATAGCGCATGCCGAACAAGCTACCCAATTGTCCGCCGACCAACACAGCCCCAAGCAGCAGACCATATTGCAACGCTGGCTCCGCAAGCGAATGCACACCCGATTTCAGTATTTGGCCAAGCAAGCCAGCGGCCGAGTTGATCAATATGTAGAGCGACGCGAAGGCGGCGATACGGCGCGGTTCTGCCCAACGGATCAGGTGCAAGACCGGCGCCATGAATATGCCCCCGCCAATGCCCGACAGACCAGCCAGCAAGCCCACCCCACCCGAAAGCGCCAGCAACACCGGCTTTGGAACGGCGCGCGGCGTCATTTTATCCGCTTGGAGAAAGAGGGCGATTGCCGACGCCAACAACGCGCCACCCAAAATCGTAAGGAACACGACTTGCTTCAGCGGCACTAGCCCGCCTGCAAAGGCAAGCGGCGCGGATACCAAGAGTAAAGGCAGAACTTGCGGCCAAGACACCAAGCCAGCCCGCACAAAGCGAATGGTGCCGCCGGTCACGACAATGATATTACAGACAAGTGCAATCACCGGGATCAACCGGTAATCCACCCCCCATAAGGCAAGAAGTGCCGTGTATGTGGAGCCACCGCCAAAACCAACGGACGCGTATACAAAGGCGACAAGGGCGAAGAGGCTGGCCAGCCAGATCATCTTCGCCCCTCCCTCATCTCGTTATCAAAATGCGCCGTGACAATGCTTATATTTCTGCCCCGAACCACATGGGCATGGGTCGTTGCGGCGCAGATCAGGGTCGCCTGCAAAAGGATCGCTGACACCAGCAGCCGCAGCTGGCCGCGATATTTTTGTGGTGACCAAGCCGAGAGCAGCGGCATCGCTGTCGGCACTATTATCTTCACCGGAAAACGGGTCGATATGCGTCGTCAGGAAATCGGGTAGTTCAGGCAAATCTTGCGGAACAAATTCTTCCTCGGCGCGGAAATTATTAGTGGCGATGGTCTTGGTCACGCCTTCGCGAATGGCCGACAGCATACGCTCAAACAGACCAAAGGCCTCTTGTTTATACTCGTTCACCGGGTTCTTCTGCGCATAAGCGCGCAGGTAAATCACCTGACGCAAGGCATCGAGCGTGGACAAATGCTCTTTCCAATGATGATCGAGCGTTTGCAGCAATATGCTTTTTTCGACCTGACGCCAGATGCTTGGATCCAGCGCAGCGCCTTTCGCCTCGAACCTGGCGTTTGCCAATTCGGATATGCGGTTTTCGATCATCTCGGGCTCAAGGCCGTCTTCTTGCAGCCAGCTATCGATATCGGGCGTAAGACCCAACACCTCCGCACATTTTTGTTTCAGACCCTCGACATCCCATTGCTCGGGATAGGTGCCTTCGGGGCAATGATCACCGACAATATTGTTCACGGTGTCGTTGAGCATATCTTCAATTATGTCGTCGACGGCTTCTGCATCCATGATGTCGCTGCGTTGGTCATAGATAACCTTACGCTGGTCATTCATGACATTGTCATATTCGACCAACTGCTTGCGGATATCATAGTTACGCGCCTCCACCTTTTTCTGCGCGGTTTCGATGGCTTTAGACAGCCATTTGCCGCCAATCGCCTCGCCGTCTTCAAGGCTGGAGTTCATCATTTTGGAGAACAGGGTTTCGGACCCAAAGATACGCAAAAGATCATCGTCTAGCGATAAATAGAAACGGGAGAGCCCTGGATCGCCCTGACGCCCCGAACGGCCGCGCAGCTGGTTATCGATACGGCGGCTTTCATGGCGTTCTGTCGCAAGAACGAACAACCCACCAGCTTCGATAACCTTCGCTTTTTCGGCAGCAATTTCGGCTTGTAAAGCTGCGACGGCGGCATCGCGCGCCTTGCCCTCAGGCATGTCGCGCAATTCGTCGTTCAACCGGAATTCAAAGTTACCGCCCAACTGAATATCCGTACCGCGACCCGCCATGTTGGTGGCGATGGTAACGCTGCCTAAACGCCCTGCTTGCGCAACGATATGCGCTTCGCTTTCGTGAAAACGAGCGTTCAAAACGCTATGCTTGACGCCTTCTTTTTCTAAAAATTCAGCCAGTAATTCGGATTTTTCAATCGACACCGTGCCGACCAGTACGGGCTGACCGCGATCATTGGCCTCTTTAATGGTCTTGGCGATCGCACCGAATTTATCTTGGGTATTTTTGTAGAATTGGTCGTTCTCATCCACACGCTGAACGGGCAAGTTGGTTGGTATTTCAACGACGTTGAGCTTGTAGATTTCATGAAACTCGCCGGCCTCGGTGGCCGCAGTGCCCGTCATCCCGGACAATTTGGGATACATGCGGAAATAATTTTGGAACGTAATGGTCGCCAGCGTCTGGTTTTCAGGCTCAATATCGACGCCTTCCTTGGCTTCGACCGCTTGGTGCAAGCCATTGGACCAGCGACGCCCATCCATCATGCGTCCGGTGAATTCGTCGATGATGATGACTTTGCCATCCTTGACGATGTAATCAATGTCGCGCTTGAACATCACATTGGCTTTGAGCGCTTGGTCGAGATGGTGCACGACCAAAGTATTCTCATAATCATACAGATTAGAACCGGTCAGCAAGCCAGCGTCCTCAAGCAG
>CAIPUN010000142.1 GCA_903868245.1 uncultured Sphingomonadales bacterium
AGGATGATGTAATCACCCTTGCCAGCGATCGTGCTAATGATGCCCAAATTCGCCTGATAGCCCGTAGAAAAGACCATGGCATGGTCCATCCCGTAAAATTCCTTCAACGCGTCTTCGCATTCCTTGTGGCCCTGAAACGTGCCGTTCAGGACGCGGCTGCCGGTCGTGCCAGCGCCAAATTCGTCCAAAGCCTTTTTACCTGCGGCAATGACATCTTCGTCAAAGGTCATGCCCATATAATTATAGGTGCCAAGCAAGATCGTTTCCTTGCCATTGACGACAGCGACGGTGGGCGATTTCACTTCTTCCATCACCAGGCTGAACGGGTCTTTTACGCCCGTGGCGAGCAGACCTTCGCGCTGGGCGATTAAGGCGTCAAATTTTGAAAATAGGTCAGTCATTACCGTCTCTCGTGCAAATTTTAAGCAGTGGTTAGCTTGGTCACGGCATCGACCAACTGGCCGACATTTTCGATCTCCGCCTGCAAATTCATGCTGATGATGATGTCGAAGCTGTCTTCGACTTCAGCCACAAAATCCATAACGGTCAGGCTGTCCCATTCAAGATCGCCAGCAAATGTCGTTGCTTCACCAACTTCGACGCCTTTTTTGTTAAATGGTTCAATCAAGCCCTTGAGGCGATCAAACATTTCGCTTCGGTCAGTCATTCTTACATCCTCGATATGATTGGCGGCCAATGCCCCATATGTCTGCGCTATGGCAAGTGAATAAGGCGGCAAAAGGGCAAGGCTAAGGCGCTACATCCACCCGTGCCTGCGATACCAACTTACGGTGTCCTTCAGGCCCGATAACGTCGCAATTTCCGGCTGCCAAAGAGAGGGCTCCGGCGCAGCGCCGCGATCAATGGTCCAGTCGGGATGCGCAAGGTAACTCGCGCGATCCGGCGTCAGTTTCGCCTTTGGCCCGCGGATTGCGCGGTCCGCCCAGCCGGCAAATTTCAGAAAAGAACGCGGCGCGTGCAATGCCGTAATGTTGCAGCCGACCGCTGCGCCAATGGCTTTGGCAAAAGCTTCATGGCTCCACCCATCAGCCGTCCCATCATCCGCCTCAAACATACGTTTTGATACATTTTCGGCTGACAACAAGGTCACGAGTAAGCGTGCCAGATCATCGACATGGATGACCGACACGCGCCCGCGTGGCGGCAACAAAGCCCATCCCTTGGCCGCAATACGGAACATATCAAACATTTCGGTATCACCTGGGCCATAGACGCCGGGCGGGCGGATGATGGTCCAGTCAAGCGTCGACGCCTTCACAAGATTTTCGGCCTTGGCCTTGCTCGCGCCATAGATGGACAGCGTCGGTTCGCGCGCAGCAAGTGACGAGACCGCGACGAAGCGACTAATACCGGCCGCTTGTGTCGCAGCAATCATGTTCGCCGTTCCGTCTACATTTCCGCTTTCGAAACCAGCGGCGTCAGGCGCGTTAACAACGCCTGCGACATGCAAAACCGCGTGTGCGCCTTTGCACAATTCGTTGAGGCTGTCCGAATCATCCAAACGGCCATGCACCCATGTCACGCCTGCTACCTTGGGCTGGTCGCCTCGCGTTAGCGCCCGCACGTGCCAGCCAGCGGCCACCAATCGACCTAACGTAATCCGCCCGACAAACCCCGTCGCTCCGGTAAGCGCTAACGTCTTCACAAAAGCACCAATTGATCCCGGTGGACAAGCACGGAGCGCGGCACGGTGCCCAATATGGCGGCCAGTTCGCTTGTCCGATGCCCGCAAATCCGCGCGGCATCGACCGCGTCATATTCGGAGAGCCCGCGCGCAATCGCAATGTCATCATCAGCGCTGATGTCGATGACATCGCCGCGCTTGAATTCACCCTCAACCGACAATGCACCAGCAGGCAATAAGCTGCTTCCGTTCTTAAGTGCTTGCACCGCCCCATCATCAATGCGGATTCGCCCCTTGACCGTCAGCCGTCCGCCGAGCCAGCTTTTGCGCGCTGAACCACCTTCGCGAGGGGCAAAAAAGGTCGCAGGGCCGCCTTGCGCCAACGCTGCCAGCGGATGGTCGCGCAGGCCCGACGCGATTACCAGGCCGATACCCGCCCGCGTCGCAATATCTGCCGCATCCAATTTTGATGCCATCCCGCCGGAACCCATGCCAGAGGAGGAGCCTTCAGCCACCATCACTCGCACACGGCCATCAATCTTCTCTATAATCGGCAACAGCACTGCGCCCGGCAAATGGGGTGCTCGGTCAAAAAGACCGTCAACATCGGACAGCAATATGACGCCCGTTGCGCCCGCAGCTTGCGCAACACGCGCTGCCAATCGGTCATTGTCGCCAAAACGGATTTCCTCCGTGGCGACGCTGTCATTTTCGTTGATGACGGGCACCGCGCCAGACCCCAAGAGGCGATCAAGCGTGGCAGCGATGTTCAAATAACGGCGTCGATCCTCAAGATCATCTAGTGTCACCAGCATCTGCGCTGCGGCCAAGGACTGACCTTCCAAAAGGTCCGCCCAGATGCCCGATAATACAATCTGCCCGACTGATGCGGCGGCTTGCGCATCTGCAAGGCTTGCGCGCCCTCCCTTGTCAAAGCCCAAGCGGCGAGCGCCAAGCGCAATTGCGCCAGAGGTGACAATGATACACCGCTGCCCCGCTTTATGCCGCGCACTAATGTCCGCAACGAGCGTCTGAAGCCATTCCTGCCTTACAGTCCCGTCGGGCTGCACGAGCAGCGACGAGCCGACCTTCACCACCAATAAGGGGCAGGATGCCGGCAGGAATGCAGCGTTCAGATCGGCGACCATGTCCCATCCTCAGTGATGCCATCAGCCTTAGCGCCTTCAATACCGCTTTTGGCAGGCAAAGCCTCCAATATCCGGTCGAGGACCAAGTCCACGCCTTGGCCCGTCGCACCGGAAATCGCGATAACATCCTGCGCACCCGCCGCATGAAGCTGCTCGGCAATGTCAGCCATCAATTCTGGGTCAAGCAAATCGCCCTTGTTGAGCGCGACAATTTGCGGCTTTTCATCCAAGGCCGCACCATATTCGCTCAATTCGTCACAGACGATATGCCAGGCGGCATTCGGGTCATCCGGTGTCGCGTCAATCAAATGAATGAGGATGCGGCAACGTTCGATGTGGCCCAAGAAACGGTCACCAATGCCAACGCCTTCGGCAGCACCAGCGATTAGACCCGGAATATCAGCCAACACGAACTCACGCGATTTATGGTCGACGACGCCCAATTGCGGGCGGGTAGTAGTGAACGGATAATCGCCGACTTTCGCCTTAGTATTCGACACCTGATTGATGAAGGTCGATTTGCCCGCGTTTGGCATGCCGACAAGGCCAGCATCGGCCAAGAGCTTTAACCGCAACCAGACATACAATTCCTCGCCCGGCCAGCCAGGGCCATGTTGGCGTGGGGCGCGGTTGGTTGAGCTTTTATACGATGCGTTGCCGCGGCCGCCATCGCCACCGCGTAAGAACACAACGCGCTGGCCAACTTCGGTCAGGTCAAGCAACAAGGTGCGTTCTTCGTCATCGGCCAGTACCTGCGTTCCCACAGGTACCTGAATGACCAGATCATCACCATAAGCGCCATGGCGGTCACGGCCCATGCCTTGAATGCCACGCATCGCCTTGAAATGCTGGGCATAGCGAAAGTCGATAAGTGTGTTCAGTCCAGCGACCGCTTCAAAAATGACATCGCCACCCTTGCCGCCATTGCCGCCGTCGGGGCCACCATATTGCACATATTTTTCCCGTCGAAAGCTGACCGCGCCCGGGCCACCCGCGCCGGAACGAACAAATATTTTTGCTTGGTCGAGAAAATGCATGAATTGGCCTTTAGGGGACGATGCTGGTTTTGACCAGCGTTGGGTTGTCTACCCAAGCTCGTCACCCTGAACTTGCTTCAGGGTCCATCGTGCATCTCAACTCTTCAGGCGAAGCAGGCAAATGGATGCTGAAACAAGTTCAGCACGACGTGTGTGGAAGGTTGGTGGAGCCTAGGGGAGTCGAACCCCTGACCTCTACACTGCCAGTGTAGCGCTCTACCAGCTGAGCTAAGGCCCCATCGTGCCGCCCATTGGCAGCCTTGGTGAGGAGCGCCACTAGCGGGCGCTCCTGTATATATCAAGTCCGAAGATTAGATGTCGTCGGGCTCGTCTTCTGTGCCAGCAACGCCAAGATCTTCGTCACCGCCCAAGTCGACATCATTGTCGGGCGACACATCATCATCAACGGCGTCGACGTCAATGTCGAGATCATCATCCGCCAGATCCGAGTCGTCCTTCTTCTTCTCGGCTTCTTCAAACGGCAATGGCTGCTTCGATTTCAGAACTGGCTCTGGCGTCCACTGATTGCCGCATTCGATGCACTCAACCGGCTCGTCCTTGGTCAGATCGTAAAAACGAACGCCACATTTCGGGCAAGTGCGCTTGGTTCCCCATTCAGCCTTGATCATGGCGGGCTTAAATCCTTTTAAACTGGCTTGGAAAGGCAATACACATCTGTGAATCACCGTCAATTGGCGCGGCCTTTGCCACAGCGACGCGCCGCTGTCAAAAATTACTGTGGTCGTTGACTTGAACGCACATCATCCGCAAAGCGCAGAACATCATGCACAACGCACCTTCCCGACCCGGCAGTTTTAAGCCCCATGGCCCGTTACGTGGCACGCTTAAGGTTCCTGGAGATAAATCCATTTCGCATCGCGCGCTTATGTTGAGTGCGCTTGCGGTAGGGGAAAGCCAGATTTCCGGCTTGCTGGAAGGCGAAGACGTGCTCGCTACCGCTGCTGCCATGCGGGCAATGGGTGCGCAGATAGAGCGCACCGGTGAAGGCAATTGGACTGTGCATGGCGTCGGCGTAGGCGGCTTGATGCAGCCTAATGGCGCGCTTGATATGGGTAATAGCGGCACGTCAACACGGCTACTGATGGGGCTGGTCGCCAGCCACCGGCTAACCGTGACCTTCATTGGCGATGCAAGTCTGTCCAAACGCCCGATGGGCCGCGTGATTGATCCACTCAGCCAAATGGGCGCAGAGTTTACACCAAGCCCCGGCGGAATGCTGCCGTTGATGGTGCGCGGATTGGTGCCTGCCGTGCCGATCCGTTACCGCCTGCCGGTTGCTTCCGCGCAGGTCAAAAGCGCGGTCTTGCTGGCCGGGCTAAACATCGCTGGCATCACTGAAGTCATCGAACCAGTGCCCACCCGCGACCATAGCGAGCGGATGCTACGCGGATTTGGCGCGGATTTGACGGTGGATATCGATGCCGATGGCGTTAGACATATTCGCCTGATGGGTGAGGCCGAACTGCAACCGCAGCAAATTGAGGTTCCCGGCGATCCGTCCTCCGCAGCCTTCTTCATTGTTGCGGCACTGATTACACCCGGTAGTGACGTCACTGTTACCCATGTTGGCATGAACCCGACGCGCACAGGCATTTACAAGATGTTGGAGGCGATGGGTGCTGATCTTACATATTCCAACATGCGCGAAGTTGGAGGAGAACCCGTCGCGGACATCACCGCGCGGCACTCGGTTTTGCGCGGCATCGACGTGCCACCCGATGTTGCGCCCAGCATGATTGACGAATTTCCGGTGTTCTTCGTCGCGGCTAGCATGGCGCAAGGCCGGACAACGACCAGCGGCCTTGACGAACTGCGCGTGAAGGAATCCGATCGGCTCGCGCTGATGGCGACGGGTTTGAAAGCGATTGGGGCACGGGTCGAAGAACGCGAAGACGGCCTTGTCATCGACGGCAGTGGCGGGGAGCCGCTTGAAGGCAATGCGACGGTAACAAGCGCCCTCGACCACCGCATCGCGATGAGCTTTGCTGTCGCAGGTCAGCATTGTTATCATGCGGTTACGGTGGATGACGTGTCACCTATTGCGACGAGTTTTCCGACATTTGAAGCCATCCTTCATAATTTACAGGTTCAAAATTGACCGAATATCTATCGCCCTTCGCGGCTGACCTCATTGGGTTTGCCGGCAGTTTTTTTATCGTCGCGGCATTTGCATACAGCAACCTCACGGCGCAGATGAACGCATATTGGTTCAACGTCGCTAACTTCCTTGGCGCGGCGTTGCTGACCATTTCGTTGACGGTAAATTTCAACTTGCCAACAATGGTGTTGGAAATTGTCTGGATGGCTATTGCGCTGTTTGGCATTATCAAAGCGCTCATGGCAAGACGCGCTAAACCGAGCCCGGCTGAATGATTATCGCCGTTGACGGGCCAACTGCCTCTGGCAAGGGCACGTTGGCAAAGGCATTGGCGGCGCATTTCAGACTGCCGTTTCTGGATACGGGCTTGTTGTACCGCGCGGTGGGACGGCAGGTGCAATTGAACGATGGTGACCCCGACGATGGCGCAGACGCATTGGCCGGATGCGGCTTTCCGGATAGTTTGCTGGATGACCCTGTCTTGCGGAATGAAGAAGTTGGCGGGTTAGCAAGCCGCGTATCGATCCACCCAGAGGTGCGCGCGGAGCTCAACAAGCGGCAAGTGGACTTTGCCAACCAGCCAGGCGGCGCATTACTCGACGGGCGCGACATCGGAACGGTCATCGCCCCTCATGCGGAAGTGAAGCTGTTCGTCACGGCGCCTGCGGAGGTCCGCGCACGGCGACGATATGATGAAATGCAGAGGCGAGGCATGAATGTTGATCTTGCGAATATCATTGTCGACATCCAAACCCGCGATGCGCGCGATATGGGACGCGCTGACGCGCCGTTAAAACCCGCCGAAGACGCGCTATTGCTTGATACCGGCGATTTGACTATAGGCGACGCCGTTCAAGCCGCGATCGCTTTGGTGGAGTC
>CAIPUN010000143.1 GCA_903868245.1 uncultured Sphingomonadales bacterium
ACTCAAGCGTAACCTCTTTCCAAAACCGCCTCATAGATCCGACTTACTTTTCCATTTTTTGGACAAGAATACAGGGACGAGGAGAAAGTTGAGCATGCCGAAGGCAAACAACAGATATCCTAATGCCTTAGGCAGTCCAAATACCTCCCGCGCGATGACGGCGAGGCCCACGACCAGCATGATAGCGCCCAAAATCCGGCACAGGTTGATGACCAGAAAGCGATATTGCGCCTGCATTTCTGCGCGGGCTTTGTCATCGATTGGTGTCATGCAAAATCCTTTAGATAGGCCTTCAGATCGTCCATGCTTTCGGCGATATAGTCTGCCCCTGCTGCGCGCAACTCCGCAACATTATGATAGCCCCAATTGACGCCCACGGTCCGCGTTCCGGCCGAACGTCCCATATGGATGTCGTAGACCGTATCGCCAATGACCACCGCATCACTGGCGTCCGCGCCTGCATCGGCCAATGCCTGATACACCATCGACGGGTGCGGCTTGGACGGGTGGCGGTCGGCGGTTTGCAGCGTCACAAACAGGCCCTTAATTGCATGATGGTCCAAACAGCGGATCAGCCCACGATCAGACTTGCCTGTCGCCACGCCCAGATACCATCCGTCTTCGTCCAATTCGGACAATAAGGCTGCTATACCGTCATATAAGGGTTCATCGACGAGGCCATTGTTGCGTAGGTTGAGGAACGCGGCGCGATACTGTTCCGCCAAATCATCATGGGTTTTTTCATCGGCATCGGGCAATAACACACGCATCGATTCCACCAAAGACAGGCCAACCACGCGCCGTATATCGTGCCGCAGTGGTGGCGGATGCCCAGCGCCTTCAAACGCATGCTCCATCGCCATGCAGATATTGGCCTGACTGTCGACCAAAGTCCCGTCGCAATCAAATATGGCGAGGCGTGTGCGTAATTTAGTCAAAAAAGGCCTCCCCATCAAACTGAACGCTTACCCGACATCCCGAACGTTTACCATCGTCCCCCTGAACCCCTAAACGTCAACCTGAACCCCTAAACGTCACCCTGAACTTGTTTCAGGGTCTATCGTGCAACACGATCGGCGGTTGCTGTGGAGAAATGGACCCTGAAACAAGTTCAGGGTGACGAATTTAACATGAAGCGACCTATTTCTTCGCTACGGATTCTTAACCAACGCCCTTTTCGTGAATGCTTTTACCGTCACGGCAGATGGCGCATCAAATCGGCGATAGCACGCTTGCTTGCTTGCTCGGCCCCGTCGGCAGCGGCGCTACGTGCGGCATCGGGTTTATTTTGCCCTAATTTACGGGTGCCACGCCAAACGGTTATGTCCATCGTAAAGCCAATAATGCCGCGAAGCATCTTTTCGAAATGCCCGTCTGCCATTTTCGAACGTTTCCAAATGGGCTTGGGCGCCAATTTTGATTCCTGAAACAGGCTCAATGCATCGGATTGGGCGATAAGTTCGGCCTCTGTCATTTGGCGCATATTGCCCTGCATCTCTATGGCGCAATAATTCCAGGTGGGAACCTGATTATCCATGCCATACCAATCTGGGCTGATATACCCGTCCGGACCGTTCACAACAAACAAGGCTTCAGCGCCGTCCAGATATTTCGTCATCGCATTGTTACGCGCGATATGAAAACCAATGCGGTTTTCTGCCAAGAAAACGAACGGCAAATGGGCCACGCGCGGGCCTTCTGCGGTGGCCATAAACAGCATGCCAAACCCGATATCTTCGGCAAAAGCACGCAACGCGTCGCGATCCTCCCAAGCGAATGCAGCGTTCGGGTGCATTACGCTTTTCCTCTAGGTGCAACCTTCTTTCCAGCCGGCGCCCTCTTTGCGGGCGCTTTTCCGGTCACGGCTTTCTTGATTACAGGCTTTTTCGCCGCAATTTTCTTGCCCGCGGCCATTTGGCTGCGCTTGTTACTCTTAGGCTTGTCAGACACCGATCCGCGGGAACGGCGTTCACCCTTGCGCTCTTTGCGCGCCGATTTGGCGATGTTCGCCGCAACGCGTTTCTTGCCTTCGGCGGTTTCGCTAAATTTGGGCGCGTCGAGCACTAAGGCATCGCCCATTTCCATGTCGAAGCCCAAATCGTCAAAGCTAGCCGCCATATGCGGGGGCAAGTCGGCGCGCACGTCGATTTGATGGCCCGATGGATGGTCAATGCGGATGCGGCGGGCATGCAGATGCATTTTGCGGCTGATCGTGCCCGTCAGAAATGCGTCCTTGCCGCCATATTTGCCGTCGCCGACAATCGGGTGCCCAATCGCGGCCATATGCACGCGCAACTGGTGGGTGCGGCCGGTGTAAGGCTGCAACTCGACCCAAGCGGTTGCGTTGCCCGCGCGTTCAACAATGCGATAGCGGGTGCGCGCCGACTGCCCGTCTTTTTCATCGACATGCATTTTCTCGCCGCCGCTGCCCGGTTGCTTACCGATCGGCAAGTCAATGAAACCATCGGCAATGTCGGGCACGCCGACGACCAAGGCCCAATATACCTTGCGCGCGGTGCGCGATGAAAATGCCTTGGCAAAATGCCCCGCCGACCGCGATGTCCGCGCCAAAAGCAACGCGCCCGATGTGTCCTTGTCTAAACGGTGGACAAGCTTTGGCCGGTTATCGAGTTCAAAGCCCAAAGCATCGAGCAAGCCATCAACATGGTTCTCGGTCTTGGTTCCGCCCTGCGTCGCCAACCCTGCGGGCTTGTTGATCACCAAGGCGGCATCATCCTTGTGGATGACCATGCTCAGCGCGAATTCCATTTCGTCTTCGGTCAAATCGCGACGCTTTCGCACCGGCCGCGCGCTGGAGGATGCAGAGGTATCCGCAGGCGGAACGCGCAAAGTCTGTCCGGCCAACAACCGGTCACCCGGCGTCGCCCGCTTACCATCGACGCGCAATTGCCCCGTGCGCGCCCAGCGTGATACGATATTGAACGACGCATCGGGCAAATGCCGCTTGAACCAACGGTCCAACCGTATGCCATCATCATCGGGGGCCACGACAAATTGCCGTATGCCGTTTTCGTCATTCTTACTCATGCCCAAATTGCCTTTGCTATCGCCATCCCGGCGAACACAGCGCCAAGCGCCAATAAAATCGACGCGAGCGCATAAAGGGCCGCCATGCCCATCTGCCCGCGTTGCACCATCTGCGCCATTTCCAAAGAGAAAGCGCTAAAGGTCGTAAACCCGCCCAAAACGCCCACACCCAGAAACAAACGCAACGGTTCCGACGCATTGTCCCCGCGCAGCAGCCATATCGCCAACATACCGAAACACAGCCCGCCCGCGACATTTGCGACAAAGGTCGGCCATGGCCATCCAGCCGCGCCGACAGGCAAAGCGCGCGACAGGCCGTAACGCAAGGCTGCGCCCATGGCTCCGCCCGACATGACAAGGATGATGGGGTTCATGCCCGCGCTGTAGCGGCGCTGAACATTAAAAGCCAGCCAAAGCAAACGGGCGGGCAACCGCCTATCCATTACACCCCACGTCGCCCCAGCGCAGGCTGGGGCCCATCACGCCTCGCAGGCGAAAGAGAAACATGGTAGGCACAACAACCGCACACGCAATCGCCAACCGCGCCATAAAATTTCATAAGGAAAACGCATGATCCCCTTTGTCACCCTAACCGACGTTCGCGGCCAAAAAATCTCGGTCAATCCCGAAATCGTGCAATTCATCCGCGCCGCTGACAATGCGCATGATGAATGCCTGATCGTATTTGGAAAGGATCAATTGTTGCGCGTGCGCGGCAGCCTCGATGAAGTCACCGACGCGTTGCGGCACGGCTAATCGCGGGACGCACCCGCACGCGATGCACCCGCTTTTGGTTGGTTCGAACGCGATTCGTAACTAGCTGTAATGTTGCAGGAAGGTTGTGCATGAGGTAAAGGCACAAATATGTCCGCCGCGGCCCCGACTAAAGACGCTATCGCCGCACTGCTTTCCGCCAAAGAGGAATTATCCCTCCGCGTGGTCCCCGGCGCACGCGTTGAACGGACTGCCATTGAAAACGGCACTCTGAAAATATGGCTCCGCACAGCGCCAGAGGATGGCAAGGCGAACAAGGCCGTGCTGGCCATCTTGGCCAAGCTGTTGGGAGTATCGGTCAGCCAGTTGGAAATTACCCACGGCCAAACCGCGCGGGACAAAAGGGTGCGGGTTTTGATGTGAGGGGCGGGCCGCCGCCGTCACCTTAAGCCGACTTTCCGGTTCCGACCCAATGTCGGTCGCGGGACAGAAAGCTCACGAACCCAGAATCCTGTCATTGCTAATTGCCGATGTCAATCGCGGGTTCATAATCGGCCAGACTAATACGCTAGTATATAACGGACTTAGAAATGGACGCTGATGGCGGCGGCGGTAGTTGGCGGTGCACCTATTTGCACGGGTCAACCCGGATACGGCAACCATTTAGATCGCGACGAAGTAGGCAAGGCCTGCGAGTAGATATTGTTATTAGGCGTTTAAACTTTGTTGATTTTAGTATCTGCTAAGCTATTAGTTTAGCATTATAAAAGTTCGTTTGAATAAAACGGGGATTGAGGGGAGCATGATGAAGCCAATTATTCGTGCGGTCGCGTTTGCGGTCGGTTTTTGTGTATTAGTGAGCTCGCCGCTAAGTGCCCAAGAGCGGTCTGCAGTGAAGCAAGGTTTCGAACTTGCACCAAATAGCGGAAAACGCATTTTGGTGCTTCGGCCCTCAGTGAGGGTTGGTGCCCAGTCCACGGGCGGAATGTTCGAGCCCAACGCGGATTGGACCGAAAAGGCGAAAGAGAATATCCAAACGACTCTGAAAGATTTTCAGGCTAAGCTTGGTAATGCGACCGTTGTTGCACCTGAAGCTTACGGAGAATCCGCGCAGATAGTCGAGGAACATATGGCATTGTTTGCTTCGGTTTCGCAGGCTGTGATTGGCTATCAATTCTTTGTCGGCAATCGCTTGCCGACCAAAAAAGCCGACAACAAGAATGATGTCTTTGATTGGTCATTGGGGACAGGCGTGTCGGAACTCCCTGGGGCAAAGGATGCAGATTACGCGCTCTTTATCTATAACAAGGATGCTTACGGATCTACCGGCCGTAAAATTCTTCAGGTTATGGCCCTTCTCGGCCCAGGTATCGCAGTACAGTCAGGCGAGCACGTTGGTTATGCCGGACTTGTTGACCTAAAAACTGGCGACCTGCTATGGCTGAACGCTGATGCGGCAATGGGCGGTGACGTTCGCGAATTGGAAGGCTCCCAGAAGCGTGTAAGCCAGCTTTTGGAGGATTTTCCCGGCAGCAACATCGGCAAAGAATAATGTTAAAAAACACATTATCTTTTTTGGCAATTGCATCATCTTGCGCCAGTTTAGCAACTGCAAAGCCTGCACCAATACCTCCGCCTTACGAAGGTATTTATCAACCAAAAGGCGTTGATGAACTCGGTATGTGGCGAGAGGATGATGAAGGCGAGCGAAGACTTGCTGCGTCACCATTAGTGGTTCGCGACGAAAAGCTTAATAAATACCTAAAAGACGTGCTTTGCAGCGCTGTCGGCGCAGACCGTTGCAACGCGACGCGCATTTACGTCGTGCGTGAACCGACATTCAATGCAACGATGTCGCCAAATGGAACCATGCGAGTGTTTAGCGGACTTTTGCTCCGTATGAGGAACGAAGCTGAGCTTGCCGCTATACTTGGGCATGAGTTCGGCCATTTCGAAAGTCGTCATAGTCTGAGCAGATTTAAGGCTATGCGTCGTGGGACAGACGCGTTGGCTTGGGGAGCGTTGCTTGCAAGCATGGCGCCGAGCTATGATACCCGGCGTACTTACGAAAACCTTGAGATTTCTGTGTACGGTAGCTTATTTCGGTATAGTCGCGATAATGAACGCGAAGCCGATCTCTTGGGCTTGGGATATTTGAACAAAAGTAGCTTGCGGCCTCAAGCTGCCTCAGAAGTTTGGCAAAACCTCATTGGTGAAATCGAAGCATCCGCAATTTCGAGAGGTTTAAAGAAGCCACGGTTCGACACTGTTGCGTTTACCGCCTCCCACCCGCCTGAAGGCGAAAGAGCAGAATACCTTGCTGCGCTTGCTGAACCAACTGGGGCAGACCGGGACGATGGTGCTTTTCGATACAAAGAAGCCCTTTCCGATTGGCTACCAGTTTTTCTGGAAGACCAAATCAAGTTGAACGATTTTGGTGGTAGCGAATACATCATTATGAAACTTGCTGAAAACGGCTGGAGCCCTACCTTATGGTTCGCTCGGGCCGAACTTTACAGAACGCGAGGTCACCAACGTGATTTAGTCAATGCAGTGCAATTCTACTCCAACGCCCTCGCCTTGGATGGGAATATGCCTGCCGCATACCGTGGCCTTGGTCTGTCGCTGATCAAAACTGGTGATCAGTCGGGGGGGCAAGCCGCGCTGACCAAATACCTAACGCTGAAGCCGAATGCCGATGACGCCAAAATGATTACAATGCTGTTACCAAAGGAGCCTGCTCAATGACAATAAATGCTTATGTGAGGGTGATAGCTCTGGCGCTCACTTCCTTGGCTCTGACCGTTTCTCCAGCATCTGCCCATAAGCTACGTGAAAAGGGCGCTGAGTTTGATGTGGCAGATTCTAATGTCATGGTAACGCCCGCCCGGAATTGGAACAGGCTCGATTTCAAAGTAGGCAAACGAACAGAAACTTGGACGCTGGATGGAGAGCAGTTGAACGATGTTACTTTTTTCGGCGGAATTGAGCCTGGCGCTCCCTTGGTGAGAGAAAAGAACAAAAAAAGTGATCCGTTGCCTAAGTTCACGAAGGGCACTTTGCTAATTGAAATCCCGGAATTGCTCGAAGGTACGTATCGTACTTACAAACAAATCGCAGCATTCCAACTCTTGTCCACCGAACCTCAAAAGTTTTTAGGACAAGATGGGGTCACGTTCACTTATCAGTATACGGATGCGGATGGCTTGACCCGCAAGGGTGAGGCTCGAGCAGCCATTGTTGCAAGCAAGCTATACATGATAACCTATGATGCCCCGCGTTTGCATTACTTTACGCGAAGCATTGACGATTTTAGGGCTCTGGCCAACAGTGCCCGGCTGCGTTAAGTCCAACGCTTGTTAGGCCTAGTACAGGTCGCTTTTCGCTTTTTATTTATTAGATCTTCGTCCCTTTTAAAATAGGGTGGCTTTTCCCATTTTGGGGAGCGGATTACGGCCGACATTCAAAATCGCAAGATTGAGAGCGGCGCCCGCAAATCCTAGACGCTCCGGCGCGCGGGCGTCCGCTTATCCATTACACCCCCCGTCGCCCTAGCCACACACATCGCGTCACCCTGAACTTGTTTCAGGGTCTTAATTCGTTTTCCACTTCTTTTTATGCTTCATCCACCCCCTTGCGGCCTCGCAATTTTACCCCGCCCCACCTTGCACCCTACCCCCAACCGCGCTAAGGCGCGGCCAGCAAACGAATCTCCCGCTTTTACGCTGGTTTGACGCGCGTTTATTGGCCGCAGATAGCGGCGACCCGTGTTGTCTTCCCCATCCGGCCAAAAGCCCCAATTTTTAGGGATAGTGAT
>CAIPUN010000144.1 GCA_903868245.1 uncultured Sphingomonadales bacterium
GCTAAGCAGGTTATCTTCCAAAAGGTGCGCGATGCAGAGCGCGAGCGCCAGTTTGAAGAGTTTAAGGACCGCACCGGCGAAATCATCACCGGCGTCGTAAAGTCGGTTGAATTTGGCCATGTCGTTGTGGACCTTGGCCGCGCAGAAGGCGTTATTCGCCGCGATCAGCAAATCCCACGCGAAGTCGTTCGCGGTGGCGATCGCGTCCGCGCGCTGATCATGAAGGTACAGCGTGAAAATCGCGGGCCACAGATCCTGCTGAGCCGCGCGCATCCTGATTTCATGAAGAAATTGTTCGCGCAAGAAGTGCCCGAAATCTATGACGGTGTCATCGAGATCAAGGCCGCAGCTCGTGACCCCGGTAGCCGCGCCAAGATTGGCGTCATCAGCTATGACAGCAGCATTGACCCTGTCGGCGCCTGCGTCGGCATGAAGGGTAGCCGCGTTCAGGCCGTCGTGCAGGAAATGCAGGGCGAAAAAATCGACATCATTCCATGGTCGGAAGACACCGCGACATTCATCGTGAACGCGCTGCAGCCAGCCACGGTTAGCCGCGTTGTGATCGATGAAGAAGAAGGCCGTATCGAAGTTGTCGTTCCTGACGATCAATTAAGCCTTGCCATCGGCCGTCGCGGACAGAATGTCCGTCTTGCGTCGCAGCTTACGGGTCGTGGTATCGACATCATGACCGAAGCGGAATCGAGCGAGAAAAGGCAGAAGGAATTTGTCGAGCGTTCCGAAATGTTCCAGCAGGAGCTGGACGTGGACGAAACACTGGCGCAATTGCTGGTCGCCGAAGGCTTTAGCGAATTGGAAGAAGTCGCGTATGTCGATTCTGCCGAAATCGCAGCTATTGAAGGCTTTGACGATGGTTTGGCTGAAGAATTGCAGAGCCGCGCACAAGAAGCGCTGGATCGTCGCGAAGAAGCAAACCGTGCGGAGCGTCGCGAATTAGGCGTTGAAGATGCCGTAGCTGAATTGCCCATATTGACCGAAGCGATGTTGGTCGTTCTCGGTAAGGCGGGCATTAAGACGCTTGACGATTTGGCCGACCTTGCCACCGATGAGCTGATCCAGAAGGCGCGTGAGCCACGTCGCAATGAACGGAGCGATCGTGAAGTGCGGCGCAACCGCACCGAAGATAAGGCGGGTATATTGGCGACCTTTGGTCTGTCCGAAGAGCAGGGCAATGAAATCATCATGGCTGCTCGCGCGCATTGGTTCGAAGAGGAGGACGCGGTTGCAGCGGATGACTCTCAATGAGAACCGACACTCCCCAATAAGGAAGTGCATATTGTCAGGTGAGCATGGGACTCGTGCCCAGCTCATCAGGCTCGCCCTCGGCCCCGATGGCAGTATCGCACCTGACCTGTTCGCAAAGGCACCCGGCCGCGGCGCATGGATTGGTGTTTCTGGTGAAGAGTTATCCAAGGCGCTCGCCAAGGGTAAGCTTGCTGGATTACTGCGCCGAGCGTTCAAAACGGACAAGATTGAGATCATCGATGACCTGACAGGCCGCATTGATCGTGGCTTGGAAAAGGCGTTTCTGGACCGGCTCGGCTTGGAAGCGCGGGCAGGGCACCTGATCTTGGGCGCAGAGAAAATCGATTCCGCGTCACGCAGCGGGCAAGTGAAGCTGTTGCTGCATGCGTCGGATGCAAGCGCCGATGGTAGCGGTAAGCGCGACCAGGCATGGCGCGTTGGCGAAGATGCCGAGGGTACCGGAAAGGGCGGCGTGAAGCTGCCTGTAGACCGGGATGCATTGTCAGCAGCGCTTGGACGGCAAAATGCTGTGCACGTCGCATTGATTAACCAAAAAGCGGCGGAGCGGGTGATGCATCATCTTGGACGCTGGCTAAATTTCAAAGGATGCAGTAATGCGCCATTCGATTCCGCTGCTTTAGCTGCGGACTTGCGGGGCAATGACGCTGACATCTCCGCAATTGACTGAGTAAGGACGGGTTCTGTTTCGATGAGTGATGAAAATAATAATAAGCCGACTTTGACGCGCAAGCCGCTCACTTTGAGCCGCTCGCTGGAGTCCGGCGAAGTGAAACAGACCTTCAGCCATGGCCGCACCAATAAGGTTGTGGTTGAGGTGAAGCGCAAAAAACTCGTCGGCAAGCCCGGTTATGCGCCTGAGCCTGAAGTTGCGGCACCCCCGCCACCTCCGCCGCCTGCAGCCGCCCCCGTAGCTGCCGCGCCTGCACCTGTGGCCGAGCCAGCGCCAAAGGCACGCCCCACAAGCAATGACATGCTCAGCCGTCAGGAGCGTCAGGCAAAGCTGCTGCGCGAAGCCGAAGAGGCGCGCTTGGCTATGTTGGAGGAAAGCAGCCGCCGTGAAGCCGAGCAACGTGCGCAGCGCGCCGAAGAGGAGCGCCAGCGGGCCCAAGCCAATCGTGAGGAGGCTGCTGCATCACCGCCTCCCGTTGCTACTGAAGCAGTTGTTCCAGTCGTTGCTGATCGGGATGAGCCCGTTGCCGAAGAGAGCAATAAAGACGGTGCAGTACCCGCGCCGCGTCGCTTTACGCCGGTAGAAGCACCCAAGCGCCCAGAGCGCGAGCGTGAGGAAATCAAAAAGGCCCCGAGCCGTCCAACGCGCGGTGCAGCCGATGATCGCCGCCAGTCTGGTAAACTCACTGTTACCCGCGCACTTGAAGGTGATGACGGCGCACGCGCACGCTCACTTGCCGCGCTCAAGCGTGCACGTGAGAAAGAAAAGCGCATGCATGGCGGCGGTAGTCGTCAGGCACAGGTTAAACAAACCCGCGACGTGGTCGTGCCGGAAACCATCACGGTGCAGGAACTTGCCAACCGTATGGCGGAAAAAGGCAGTGACCTTGTTAAAGCATTGTTCAAAATGGGCATGCCAATAACAATCAACGAAACCATTGACCAAGACACGGCAGAATTGCTGGTCGAAGAATTTGGCCACAACATCACACGCGTTTCGGATGCCGACGTCGACATTTTCCATGACGACGATGTAGACGGCGTCGAAACCATGAAGCCGCGTCCGCCGGTCGTGACCGTCATGGGCCATGTCGACCATGGTAAGACGTCCTTGCTGGATGCCTTGCGTGGCGCGAATGTCGTATCCGGCGAAGCTGGTGGCATTACTCAGCATATCGGCGCCTATCAGGTGAAGGCAAAGGATGGCTCCGTCATCACTTTCCTCGATACACCGGGCCACGAAGCGTTCACGCAGATGCGTCAGCGCGGTGCTTCGGTAACAGATATCGTCATCCTGGTTGTTGCTGCTGATGATGGTCTGATGCCGCAAACGATTGAAGCCATTAAGCATGCCAGGGCGGCAAATGTGCCGATGATCGTTGCAATCAATAAGATCGATAAAGAAGGCGCAAACCCACAAAAGGTGCGCGAGCGTTTGCTTGAGCATGAGGTCGTGGTCGAAGCAATGGGCGGCGACGTTCAAGATGTTGAGGTTTCAGCTTTGAAGAAGACTGGCCTTGATACTTTGCTCGAAAAGCTCGCCTTGCAGGCTGAAGTCATGGAGCTGAAAGCTAATCCAGACCGCGCGGCGGAAGCCGTTGTAGTCGAAGCGCAGCTCGATAAGGGCCGCGGCGCTGTGGCAACTGTACTGGTGAAGCGCGGCACGCTGAAGCGCGGGGACATATTCGTCGTCGGTGCCCAAAGCGGTAAAGTTCGTGCTTTGGTTAACGAAAAGGGACAGCAAGTATCCGAAGCTGGCCCCGCAACTCCTGTCGAAGTTCTTGGCCTGACGGGTGTTCCATCAGCAGGCGACGTTCTGACTGTTGTGGAAAACGAGGCTCGTGCTCGTGAAGTTGCATTGTACCGTAAGGAGCAATCGACCAAGGTTCGCACCGCGCAAGTCACGCCCAACCTTGAAAACCTGTTTGATAACCTGTCCGCCACACGCGCGAAGGAATATCCAGTGGTTATCAAGGGCGACGTGCAAGGTTCGGTGGAAGCGATCGTCACCGCACTCAACAACATCTCGACCGACGATATCAAGGTTCGCGTATTGCTGGCGGGCGTTGGCGGTATCACCGAATCCGACATGTTGCTGGCGGCGGCGTCAAATGCGCCACTTATCGGCTTCAACGTGCGCCCCAATGCCAAGGCAGCTGCTTTGGCGAAGCGGGACCGCGTGCGTTTGAAATATTTCGATGTGATCTATCACCTGACCGCCGACATCGCCAAAGAAATGGCGGGCGAATTGGGCCCAGAAATCATCGAAACCGTTGTTGGACGCGCCGAAGTCAAAGATGTGTTCAAGTCTGGCAAGCGCGACAAGGCCGCTGGTCTTTTGGTTGCCGATGGTATCATCAAAAAGGGACTGCACGCCCGCCTTACCCGCGAAGACGTCATTATTTCGAAAACCACCATTGCGTCGCTGCGCCGGTTCAAGGACAATGTCGACGAAGTCCGCGCCGGTATGGAATGTGGTGTTGTCCTTGCGGATACCAACGACGTCAAGGCAGGCGATATGCTGGAAGTCTTCGAGGTCGAGGAGCGTGAACGGACGTTGTGATTTTAGCTCGGTCCTGAACGGGGAATATCATGGCTAAGCATAACGACACTGGGCCGGAAGGCCGATCGGTCCGCCTGCTGCGTGTAGGGGAGCAATTTCGGCATATATTGTCGGAACTACTCGCGCGCGGTGAGGTGCATGACGATGTCCTCAATAGCCACAGCGTCAGCGTGACCGAAGTGCGCATGTCCCCAGATTTACGTCATGCGACGGCTTTCATTAAGCCGCTGCTTGGGGTCAATGAGGCGGTTGTGCTCAAGGCATTGCGCACGAATACAGCGTTTTTCCAGAAGGAAGTCGCTGCGCGGGTCAGTATGAAATACGCGGCAAAGCTGAAATTCCTAGCCGATGACAGTTTTGACCAGGCCACGCATATCGAAACCTTATTGAGCGCGCCCAAAGTCCAACAGGACTTGACCGAGGATGATACTACCGCGCCAACCGACGGCGCGGCATAATGGCAAAATTATATTTCTATTATGCCTCGATGAACGCAGGCAAATCGTCGACCTTATTGCAGGCCGCTTTCAATTATGGCGAACGGGGCATGAAAGTCATGCTCTGGACCGCGGCTATTGATGATCGGCCCGGATATGGCGCGATTAGTTCGCGTATTGGCCTTGCTGGTGACGCCAGCCGGTTTGACGCGACAACCAACATCGAAAATGCGGTACTTGCCCAGCACACCGAAACGCCATTGGCTTGCGTATTGATCGATGAAGCGCAGTTTTTGAGCAAAGAACAGGTTTGGCAGGCCGCCAGCCTTGCCGATAAGGCCGGAATTCCGGTTGTATGTTACGGCCTGCGTACGGATTTTCAAGGCGAGTTGTTTCCCGGATCAGCCGCTTTGCTGGGCATAGCAGACAGTCTTGTCGAGCTTAAAGGTGTCTGCGATTGCGGCCGTAAAGCGACGATGAACCTGCGCGTCGACGAATTTGGCAAAGCAGTGGTCGACGGCGCGCAAACCGAAATTGGCGGGGATGACCGCTATATCGCCATGTGCCGCAAACATTTTAATGAGGCGCGGGCAGGACGATAAGTCGGCATGCATGGCTGGATCATTCTCGATAAACCGCTTGGCTTGGGTTCAACGCAGGCTGTGGCAGCCGTAAAGCGCAATTTACGTGAAGCGGGCTTTGGCAAGGTCAAGGTTGGCCACGGTGGGACACTTGACCCTTTGGCGACGGGCGTCCTGCCCATTGCTTTGGGCGAAGCGACCAAATTATGCGGCCGTATGCTGGATGCATCGAAAACCTATGACTTCACCATTTGCTTCGGAACAGAAACCAGCGGTCTGGATTCGGAAGGGGAAGTCGTAGCGACATCCGATCACCGCCCGAGCTTGGCGCAAGTCGAAGCGGCGTTGGCCCAATTTATCGGTCCCATCGCACAAATTCCGCCTGCATATTCAGCGATAAAGGTCGATGGTAAGCGGGCCTATGACTTGGCGCGGGCAGGCGAGGTCGTGGAGATGAAATCGCGGAATGTGATCGTGCATGACCTTTGTGTCCATGCGGATGTGACAATTGGAGCGTTGGCCTCTGTCACACTTACTGCCGACGTATCAAAAGGCACTTATATCCGAAGCCTTGCGCGAGATATCGCTTATGCAGTCGGCACCGTCGGTCATGTATCGATGCTACGTCGCACACGCGCTGGGCCGTTCAACTTGGAAAGCTCGATTTCGCTGGACAAACTGAATGCATTCGGTCAAGGAGCCGCCCAAGAAGACATTATCTTGCCGATAGAGGCAGGGCTGGTCGACATCCCGGCTCTTATACTCTCCCCGGAACAGGCAAGGGCGGTCCAACAGGGCCGCGTCTTGACCGGGATTGCCATGAAAGATGGGCTACATTGGGCGAGGGGCGCAGATTTGCGGCCTATAGCGCTGGTGCAGAACGTCGACGGGATTTTAAAAACCGTCCGTGGCTTTAACCTAACTCCATGATGTTCGAAGGAAAAATATGTCTATTACTGCAGAACGTAAAGCCCAGGTCATCAAAGAGCACGCACGCGAGCCTAACGATACCGGATCACCAGAAGTGCAAGTCGCAATCCTGACCGACCGTATCAATGCCCTGACATCCCATTTCAAAGACCATCACAAGGACAATCACTCGCGTCGTGGTCTTCTTCAAATGGTTAACAAGCGTCGTTCGCTCCTCGACTATCTGAAAAAAATTGATGGTGCGCGTTATGCGGCCCTCATCGCGAAGCTCGGCCTTCGCAAATAAATTCACTCTCGGCCCGCCTCGGCGGGCCGTTTGCGTTTTGCGCCTCCGAAAAATGAATTTCGGGTGCGCATGAAAAGGGCATTTCAGCAATGAGGCTGGACTGTCATCGGGGCTTCAAAATGCCCCATCCGCGGCGGATCGGTATTTCCGCAACTCAAGAGGCCCCGCATCGCATTGGGCATGCGGGTCAAAGGAAAATCTATGTTTAATACGAAGACTGTATCAATCGAGTGGGGCGGACAAACCCTGACACTCGAAACGGGCAAAGTTGCCCGTCAAGCTGACGGCGCTGTTATGGCATCGCTTGGCGAAACTGTTGTGCTTTGCGCGGTTACCGCCGCAAAGTCCGTGAAGGATGGCCAGGATTTCTTCCCGCTCACCGTTCACTATCAAGAAAAATATTCCGCAGCCGGCCGTATTCCCGGTGGCTTCTTCAAACGTGAACGTGGTGCGACCGAAAAGGAAACGCTGGTTTCGCGTTTGATCGACCGTCCACTTCGTCCGCTGTTCCCAGAAGGTTTCTACAACGAAATCAATGCGATTGCGCAGGTTCTTAGCTATGATGGTGAGAATGAGCCGGATATTCTGGCGCTCGTAGCAGCATCGGCTGCAATGACCATTTCGGGCGTTCCATTCATGGGTCCAATCGGCGCAGCACGCGTTGGTTACCTGAATGGCGAATATATCCTGAACCCAACCGATGCGCAGGTTGCCGAAGGCGATCTCGACCTCGTCGTTGCTGCAACCTATGACGCTGTGATGATGGTGGAATCCGAAGCCAATGAGCTTTCGGAAGAAATCATGCTGGGTGCTGTCCTGTTTGCGCATGATGCGTGTAAGGAAGTCGTCAAGGCCATTATCAAGCTTGCCGAGCAAGCCGCGAAAGAGCCTTGGGCCATGGCAGAGCAGGCCGATTTGTCAGCCGCTAAGGATAAGCTGAAGAAGCTTATCGGCAAGGATATTGCCGCTGCGTACAAGTTGACCGACAAGTCAGCACGTTCGAACGCGTTGAACGCGGCGCGCGCAAAGGCAAAGGAAGCGTTTGTGGATGCTGCGCCTCAGGATCAGCTTGCCGCTGGCAAGTTGATGAAGAAGCTCGAAGCTGAAATCGTACGCGGCGCCATCCTCAAGGACGGCACACGTATCGACGGACGCACTACATCGCAAATCCGTCCGATTCTGGCGGAAACGCACTTCTTGCCACGTTCGCATGGTTCGGCGTTGTTCACCCGTGGTGAAACCCAGACCATCGCAACCTGCACCTTGGGTACCAAGGACGCAGAGCAGATGATCGATGGCCTTGGTGGTTTGCATTATGAAAACTTCATGCTGCATTACAACTTCCCGCCTTACAGCGTTGGTGAAGTCGGTCGCTTTGGCGCCCCAAGCCGCCGCGACATCGGCCATGGTAAGCTTGCATGGCGCGCGCTGCACGCTGTGTTGCCAACCAAGGACGAGTTTCCTTACACAATCCGTATCACCAGCGACATTACTGAATCCAACGGTTCGTCGTCGATGGCATCGGTTTGCGGCGGAAGCCTGGCGATGATGGACGCAGGCGTTCCTATCAAGCGTCCGGTTTCGGGTATTGCGATGGGCTTGATCCTAGAAGGCAAGGATTTCGCAGTCCTGTCAGATATCTTGGGTGACGAAGATCATCTCGGCGATATGGATTTCAAGGTAGCTGGTACGTCCGAAGGCATCACCACGATGCAGATGGACATCAAGATTGCTGGCATTACCCGCGAAATCTTTGAAGCTGCATTGAACCAAGCCAAGGAAGGCCGTGCGCATATCCTGGGTGAAATGGCCAAGGCATTGGGCGAAGCGCGCGGTGAATTGTCCGCACATGCGCCGCGCATTGAAACGATGCAGATCGACAAAGCGAAGATCCGCGACATCATCGGTACTGGCGGCAAGGTCATTCGCGAAATCGTTGCGACGACCGGTGCGAAGGTCGACATTGATGACGAAGGTCTTATCAAGATTTCGTCATCCGACA
>CAIPUN010000145.1 GCA_903868245.1 uncultured Sphingomonadales bacterium
AGCGTGTCGCCTTCCTTGCCCCAAGTGGAGCGTGTTTCGAAGACGGTGCCATCGGTCATCTGCACCTTGATCATGTGATAATCGGGGTGAATGTCGGCTTTCATACATAAATCCTTTGTTCAGTCACCGGTTTCCGACCGGCAACCCTAAATTCGGAAGCGCCGCGCATAGCGGTGGGCGGATAAGATAGCAACATGGAAATATTGCAGAACGCGCGTGTGGCGGATTTACAACTCGTCGTTCACCCGTTCGTTATCCTAACCCCAATTTCGTCATCCTGAACTTGGTTCAGGATAACAGGCCAAGTTCGCGCGTTATCCCGAACCAAGTTCAGGATGACGAGAGAGGGTGTTCGGAGTCAATACATCAAGCAGGTGGCTCGGCAATCATTGCCATAAATTCGGCCTCAGCAGCGACTTGGTCGCCAACCATGGCACGTCCGGCAAATTTGCACACGCGGGCACGCTTCTGCACAAATTCAACATGCAGATGCATCAGACATCCCGGCTCAACCGGGGCTCGGAACTTGGCATTGTCGATCGACATGAAATACACAAGCTTACCCGAACCGATCAAACCGAGGCTTTCCATAGCCAGAACGCCTGCCGCTTGGGCCAGCGCCTCAACAATCAAAACACCCGGCATGATGGGTCTTCCAGGAAAATGCCCCTGAAAAAACCCTTCATTCATGGTTACGGCCTTAACCGCGCATATACGCTCGTCGACGACAAGCTCCTCTACGCGGTCGACCAAAAGCATTGGGTAGCGGTGCGGAAGCACCGCCATGACCCGACGAACGTCATAATTGCTGAAATCGCCCCCCGACATAAAGTCTAGCGGCTTTCAGGCTGCGCTGCGGGTGTAGCGGAACGGGCCTGCGCCGCAGCAGCCGCTTGTGCTTGCTGGGTCGCGGCGTTGATCAGTTGCTGAATCTGCTGATACAAAGCGCCAATCTGGCGCGACGGACGCCAACCAGCAGGTGGCGTTATCGTCACGGATGGGACAGCCTTGTCAAGTTCAGCCGTAATCGCAGGGGTCACGTCAATCGCTTCTGGTGCCCACACGAACGAATCAGGCGTAAGGATGACATTGATTTTCTTAGCGGTAATGACTGCTTGCTGTGCAGCTTCATATTTCAATGCAATCTGCTCGACGGCATAAAGCTGCGCCAGCACGATAGGATCCTGAAGTGTATTAATTTCCGACTGTTTTGTGTCGATTTGCTTCAGCAACGGGCTATTCGCCTTAACCGCGACGTCAATCTCCGCCTGTGTCAGTTCCTTGTCCTTGTTGATATCCAACTGCGCATTCAGATTGTTGATCTCTACGCGCTTGGCTTGCAATTGCTGAGCTACGCTCGCGTATAGTGTACCGATTTGCTGATAGGCAGTCCCGAGGGCCTTTGAACGGGTAATGGCAACGGACGTATCCGCAGTAGCGATACCTGCGACTTGGGCTGATGCTGGGACCGAAATGGCAGCTGCCGACAAAAAGGCAGCGGCGATAATGTTTTTACGAATTTTCATTAGAATTGCGTTCCTACGTTGAATGTGAATAATTTGGTGTCGTCACCCTCCTGCTTGAGCAGGGCGCGGGCGATATCAATCCTGAACGGACCAAAGGGTGAATTCCAGTTAACGCCAAAGCCAACCGATAAGCGCGGTTTCCAACTGTCACCGAAAAAGCGTTCTTCGAAACGCAGCGCGGCAACCCGGGCCGAACCATCGGCATTGGTAGCCGTGGTCGATGTTTGAAGCGTACCAGCAGTATCTACGAAATAATATAATGGCGCGCCTTGCGTGCCGTTCGACAGCACTTCACGTTGCGGCACCGTCTGCAAAATAGGTCGTGTCACATCAAACACAGACCCCACATCGACGAACATGGAAGGACGCAAGCCCAACTCTCTAGCGCCACTGCCCAAAGGAATTTGAAGTTCGGCACGGCCAAGATAATAGAAACGCCCGCCGATAGCATCGTCCTGAATCTGGTTGCGATCCGTTAGCGGCGTATTCACCGCCACCCCATTTACAACCTGACTTTCGAAGAACACACGCTGCACGCGTGGGCCGATGCCGCGAATGTCGAACCCGCGCATTTGCGGTTCACCCAGATAAAAACGGTCGGTCAGGCGAACATCGTCAATACCTTGCGAGGCCAAACCGCGGTCTTCCAACGCGTGGATATACCCGCCTTCAAACGACAATCCAAAAACGAAGTTACCGAATGGCTTCCAATATTTGTCGGCGTTAATGCGCGTTTTCACATATTTTACGTCACCGCCAAGCCCAGCAAAGTCTTGGCTTATACCAAAGCTTTGACCGCGTGTCGGACGGATGCGGTTGTCACGATCATCATAAAGCAGCGTATAACCAATAGAGGATGTCAAACGCTTACCCAGGGCATCGCACAGAAAACGTCCGGCAATGATTGGGTCGCATGACGGTAGAAGCGGGCCTAGGCCATCGGGGTCTGAGAAGAAGGTATTCTCATCCAGTGAAATATCATCCTGGCTCAACCCATAGCGTGCCTGAAAATAAACATATTCATTAACAGGCACACCAACACGCACCTGCAAACCTGTTGTAGCTTGCTCATAGGTCGTGTTGCGTTGGTTATTAAAGAAGTTGAAGCTGTTTAAATCTCGACGAAAAATGTCGCCCGATATGGCTATGGAACGATCAAACAAATAGGGTTCTGTAAAGCCAATTTCTGCTGATTTAGAATAAGATGAATAGGAAATGTTCGTCCGCAATTCCTGACCCAAACCGCGGAAATTTCGCTGCTTGATCGCACCTTGGAAAATGAAATTTTCGATCGATGAAAATCCAGCCGATAAGGACAATTCGCCCGTCGCTTTTTCTTCGACATTGGTGCTCAGGATGATGCGGTCGGGACCACTGCCCTGTTCCTGCTCAACTTCCAGGTCTTCCTGAAAATATCCGAGCGATTTGATACGCTCGGCGGTCCGCTTTACCTGAATACTATTAAAGGCATCGCCTTCGTTCAGGCGGAACTCGCGACGAACGACCTTGTCTTGTGTCAGCGTGTTGCCGTTAATGTTGATCCGTTCCACAAACACGCGCGGAGATTCGGCAACGTTAAACGTAATACCCATGGTCAGCGTATCTTTATCCCGCCGGAAATCAGGGTTTACGTCGGCAAAGGCATAACCGAAAAGACCTGCGGTCTCTGACAGACCTTCGACAGTGTCTTCCACCATTTTGGCGTCATACCAGTCGCCTTTTTTCATACGCAAAGTCGTTGTCAGCCGATCTGAATCAAAGTCGCGAATTTGGCTCTCAACCTTGACGTCGCCAAATTTGTACCGGTCACCTTCTTCCACCACATAAGTGATGATAAAGTCCTGCTTATCAGGCGTCAGTTCGGCGACTGCGGAAACAACGCGGAAATCGGCATAGCCCTGGGTTAGGTAAAATTGACGCAGCTTTTGTTGGTCGAACGCAAGACGGTCTGGATCATAGCTGGTGCCAGAACTGAAAAACCGGTAAAAACGGGCTTGCTTCGTGACCATCTCGCCACGCAACTGGCCATCGGAAAACTTTTCATTCCCGATGATGTTGATCTGCTGAACCTTGGACTTGGGCCCTTCGGTAATTTCGAAAACAATGTCCACGCGGTTCTGGTCGAGTTGAACCAGCTTGGGTTCCACAACTGCGGCAAAGCGCCCTTGGCGCTTGTACAGCTCTACAATGCGCGCAACATCAGCGCGGACTTTGGAGCGCGAATAAATCTGCCGTGGTGCAAGTTTGATTTCTGGTTCAATTTTGTCATTCTTGATACGTTTATTGCCTTCAAGAATGATGCGGTTCACCACGGGGTTTTCGCGCACCTCGATAACAACGGCGCCGGCGTTATTGCGGACAGCAACATCCGCGAACAATTCCGTCGCATAAAGGTCTTTTAATGCTTGATCACCCGCAACCTGCGTCCATGGCTGCCCCGTGCGCAAGCGAATGTAGGACCTTACTGTATCACCCTCGAGTCGCTGCGTACCGATGACAGTGATAGATTGAATGGTTTCAGCAGGCGCAGCTACCTCCGGCTGCACCGCAGGCGTTGCCGGCGCGGTCTGCGCAAAAGCGGGGGCCATGGAACCCGTCACGGCAAGCGCCGTCGAGCCCATCAAATATATGCCAAAGCTTTTGAATTTGCCGCAAGGTCTACTTTTCATTGTCATCCGATCTGATGTCCGGTCCCCACCGGGCGTTGGCAAACTGCCACTAAAATAATTTTGTGTTCCCTGCCCGATGCAGCGCGCGCAATCAAGTATGCAATGCCCTCAACCGCTTTCGAAAAGACCGAAAGAAGCTAGGTCGTTGAATGTTACCATGATCATAAATGCCGCCAGCATCGCAAATCCTGCACGAAACGCCCACTCCTGCACTACTGGCGTGGCTGGACGCCGACGCACTGCTTCGATTGCATAGAGCAACAAATGCCCTCCATCGAGCATTGGGATTGGCAGTAGATTGATGAACCCTAAGTTAATTGAGATCAAAGCCGCAAGGCTAATGAATGTCAAAATTCCAAGACTCATCGCCTCACCCGACACTTTCGCGATTTTCAACGGACCGCCAAGTTCCGAAATGGGTCGGCGACCTGAAATAATCTGGCCAAGGCCGATGATTTGTTGACGCAATATATTGCCCGTTTGCACCACCGCGGCCCAAGGTGCTTCCAGCAGGCCGACTTCGCGGATTTCCATTTTGCTGGCTCCAATACCGAGGCGACCAATGCGGTATTCATTACCGAAACGATCCACTTCAATAGCCTCAGCTACCATGGCTTCTTTTACTATACGCGCGCCGTCACGTTCGATTTCCATCACGATTTTTTCGCCAGGAATCATAATGACTTCGCTTGCCATAGCGTCGAAGGTTTCGACTGTGCGGTCATTCAATTTCAAGATACGGTCACCAGTCTGCAAGCCAGCAACAGCAGCCGCGCTATTCGGTTGAACGACATCAACCACCGGCGGTGTCACCGATTTACCAAACGCCAACAGGAAACCCATGGCGATCAGGATGGCCAAGATGAAATTGACCGCTGGCCCTGCAAATACGATCAAGGCGCGCTGCCACAATGTTTTGGATTGGAACGTCTGGTTGCGTTCATGTTCAGGCAAATGCTTCCAATTTTCGTCAGCTTGGCTTGCCGGATTCATGTCACCTGCAAATTGGACAAAGCCGCCCAAAGGCAGCAGGCCAATGCGCCACAAGGTGCCGCGTTTGTCGACCCTGCCCCATATCTGCGGGCCAAAGCCGATAGAAAATTTCTCAGCCTTCACCCCAAACCATCGGCCCACGGCATAATGACCAAGTTCATGCACAACGACCAGCGAGCCGATCAGCACCAAAAATGCAACCAACGTCAAAAGGATATGAGGTGATTCAGTGGCCACGCGTCAATTTCTCCAATTCGGTAAGCGCATATTGCCGCGCGTCTGCATCAACGCTGAACAGATCTTCCAAATTTGCGGGCGCATCTGGCACATATGCCGTCAACGTCGCCTCGACCAACGCCGCAATTTCCAAGAATGTAATATGGCCCGCCAAAAATGCTGCCACGGCAATTTCATTGGCGGCGTTTAAAATGGCGGGCTTCGCTCCGCCCTCCGCAATCGCCGCGCGGGCCAGCCGAAGTGCGGGGAACCGAACGATGTCCGGCTGCTCAAACGTCAACTGCCCAATAGTCGCTAAATCCAGTGGCTTGCAAGTCGTTGCTATGCGCTCCGGCCATGCCAGCGCACTGGCAATGGGAATGCGCATATCTGGCGATCCAAGCTGCGCCAATGTCGAACAATCGATATATTCTACCATCGAATGGATGACCGATTGGGGATGGACGAGGATATCGATCTTATCCAAGCCCACAGGAAACAAATGATAAGCCTCAATCAGTTCAAGGCCCTTGTTCATCATGGTCGCAGAATCGATGCTGATTTTTGCGCCCATGTCCCAATTGGGATGCGCCACAGCCTGTGCCGGCGTTACGCCCTGCATCTCCTCAAGCGAGAAAGAGCGGAACGGCCCGCCGCTGGCGGTCAAGGTGATTTTGCGTACTTGGTCAATCTTGCTGCCTGCTAGGCACTGAAATATCGCATTATGTTCGCTGTCGACGGGCAAAAGCGTTGCGCCCGACCGACGCACCGCAGCCATCATCAATGCACCTGCGGAGACCAATGCTTCTTTGTTCGCCAAAGCAACGGTCTTACCAGCCTCGATTGCAGCCATCGTAGACGGCAATCCAGCGCAGCCGACGATGGAGGCCATTGTCCAGTCGGCATTACGTCTGGCGGCCTCCACAAGCGCCTCTGCGCCTGCTGCGGCTTCTATCCCCGTCCCGGCCAATGCGTCCTTGAGGTCGGCATAGGCTGCTTCATCCGCAACAACTGCTAGCTCAGCATCAAATTCCCGCGCCAATTGCGCAATGGCAGTGGCATTGCCGTTCGCAGTAAGCGCGACAACACGATATTGGTTACGATGCTGGCGAATGATATCCAGCGTCGACAACCCGACCGAACCTGTTGCGCCAAAGATGGAAACGCTACGGGTCATGGGTTCAGCTAACCGCCACGCTTTGAAATATCGTGACAACACCGGCGGCAAAAGCGACTGCAATAAGGCCGTCTGTCCGGTCAAATAACCCGCCATGACCAGGTATCAATCGGCCAGAATCCTTTACCCCTGCCCGTCGTTTCATCCAGCTTTCGAAGAAATCACCCATTTGCGCGACCACCGCCAGCGCGGCCCCCGTTAGCATGAGACGAAACCAACCATAGGCCAGATAGACATCGCCATCGCCAGCATTACCGCCCCTGAGGGCATAAATGCCTGCTTGAATGATAACCATCATTAGGCCCGCACCAATCATACCGCCCAAAAGGCCGGACCATGTTTTGGACGGACTAATCCGTGGCGCGATCTTGGGTCCGCCAATGCTTCTGCCAGCAAAATACGCACCAACATCGGTGCCAATAACACCTGCGATCAGCATGATTGCCGGTGTCATGCCAAAGAAAGGCGCGCTGAACAGCATCAAACTGAAACATGCAAGGCCGACATAGATCGCGCCACCCAATAGCCAAAACATCCGCGCCTGCAGGCTATGCGCAAAACCAAGCACCAATTTGGCAAATTCAAAAAGCACGCCAAGGCCAATGGCAATTACCAGACCCATAAAGGCATAGCCGCCCAGCCAGATCGCAATAATCGCAACCGACATCATGGCGACGCTCGACAAGGTCCGTATGCCCAAGTCCGAGCGGGGTTTCAGAAGCGGAACGACTTTATCGTTCATCGACCACCATAGCGCCGCTCGCGGCGGGCAAATGCATTCAGCGCGGTCGCAAGTTCATCCTTGTTGAAATCCGGCCATAATGTTTCGGTAAACCAGAATTCGGCATAAGCCGCCTGCCACAGCATGAAATTGGACAGCCGTTGCTCCCCCGACGTACGAATGAGCAAATCCAGAGGCGGTAAGTCCGCCGTGTCGAGATTGGCCTCAATGCTCGCCGCGCTAATTTCGCCTTGCGCAGCGGCAGCTCGGGCGGCGCGGACCATCTCATCTTGTGCGCCATAATTCAGTGCGACCGCCAATGTCGTACGGCTGTTCTTTGAAGTCCGTGCGATAGATTCCTCAAGCATCTCCACAATATCTGGCGCTAATGCTTTGTAATTTCCAATAATTTTAAGGCGCACATCGTTAGAGGCGAATTCGTCAAGATCAGATTTGATAAAGTCGCGCATCAGGCCCATCAGGTCGCTGATCTCATCCTCCGGCCGTTTCCAATTCTCGCTCGAGAATGCGTAGAGGCTTAATGTTTCTAGCCCAAGCTCACCCGCCGCGCGCACGATATTCCGGACAGTCTCCACCCCCCGCTTATGCCCCATCGCCCGCGGCAACATGCGCTTTTTCGCCCAGCGACCATTGCCATCCATAATAATCGCGACATGGCGCGGCATTTTGCCGGTGCCCGCGGCAATACGCTCTTGAGCTTCAGCGACAGCCATCAGTTACCTAAACCCGATGAAGTTAAAAGGTTGGCCAAAATCACTGGCTCAGGATTTCCTTTTCCTTATGTGCAGCCGCGTCATCGACCGCCTTGATCATGTCATCGGTCATTTTCTGAACTTCAGTTTCCAACCTTTTGCGTTCGTCTTCGCTGATTTCCTTCTTGTTTTCATCGGTCTTCAGACCGTCATTGGCATCACGGCGGACGTTGCGGATCGCGATTTTTGCTTTCTCCGCATATTGGCCCGCCAGCTTTGCAAGCTCCTTGCGACGATCTTCGGTCAGGTCAGGAATAGGCAAGCGCAGTGTTTGGCCATCAGTGATCGGATTCAAACCAAGGCCTGCTGAACGGATGGCCTTTTCCACCGGCGTAACATTTGACCGGTCCCATACTTGCACCGAAAGCAAACGCGGCTCTGGCGCGCTTACGGTTGCAACTTGGCTCAACGGCATGTGTGATCCATACACTTCAACCACAACTGGATCGAGCAAGGTCACATTGGCGCGGCCCGTGCGTAAGCCCGAAAGATCGCTTTTGAGCGATTCGACAGCACCCTTCATGCGGCGTTCTACATCGGTTTTGTCATATTGCGGCATGGATCAGTTTCCTTCGCTTGTTACCACAGTTGAAGTGCCGCTTCCGTCGAGCA
>CAIPUN010000146.1 GCA_903868245.1 uncultured Sphingomonadales bacterium
CATGTGGACGACATCGTTGATGCGGTCATGGCGGCCTTTAATGGTCCTGCGGGCGTTTACAATATCGCCGATGATAGGCCCGCGCCGCAAAATGATGTTATCACCTATGCGTGCGATCTGCTGCAATGCGATTGGCCGCCGGTATTGTCTATCGAGGCGGCCGGTCTGTCACCCATGGCGCGTGGATTTTATGCCGAAAACCGACGCATTGCGAATATAAAGGCGAAGCGCTTACTAAACTGGCTACCGCGATATGCCGATTACCGGTCCGGCCTAGGCGTCTGCATGGCGACTACCAAGCCAAGCATCGCCAACGCGCCGCCCGCCAGCGCCAGTGTGGACCAGACATAGCCTTCGAATATCGTCGACAGGATCATCGCGACCACGGGAATGACGACGCCCGTATACGCCGCCTTGCCGGGGCCAATGTCGCGGATCAGGCGGAAATAAAGCGGGAAGGTGACGACCGTTCCAATGATGCTAAGATACAGAACACCGCCGATATAGCCCGGGCGCATGTCCAGCACAGGCGGACCCGCCGTGATGAAGGCATATATGCTATTGCCAATGCTGCCCCACAACATCGACCATGCCAATATCGTGATCGTTGGAAAACGCGCAATCTTTGGCGTGACCTGCAGCACGTTAGACACAGATACCGTCGCCACCGAACATAACACCAGAAATAGCCCAAAGAGCACATCCGCGCCGCCCATTGGCGCTGCGCGATATTCCTGCAACATCAATAAACCGACCCCGACGCTGGCAATTGCGGAGCCCCATTTGAACGCCCCGCTTATCGGCCGCCCCAACCAATATTTGGCCAACAATGCATTGGGCACAATCAACAAGGCGAACACCACCGCGACAAGGCCCGATGTCACATAATGTTCAGCCGTATAAACGAAGTTAAAGTTCACCCCGAATTGCAACAGGCCAAGCAGCATCGTCCAACCGACCATCGGCCGGTCAATTTTCAGCGATTGCCGCATAACAAGCGCCAAGAGGAACATACCGATTGCCGCCACGATGAACCGATAGGTCACCGACCATGTCGTGGGCACCGTGCCTAATTGATCGCGGATCACCAGCCAGGTCGACCCCCAGATCAACGACGTCACCATGAAGGGTATCCATACCCGTGGCGCGAGAAAGCTGAGCTCTTCGGCGGGTTCAGTTTTTGCCATGCTCATAATGCCTTTATCGCGCGGGCCAGAGGGGTAACGTCCGCTTCGGTATGTTGCCAACTGGTCACCAGCCGCGCCGCGCCCCAATGATCGTCGACCACGCCCCAGTCGTAAAAGTCAAAACCCTGCGCGCGTAACGCCGCCGCTTCGGCGGGGGTGAGGCGCAGGAACAGCTCATTGGCTTGCACAGGGTATAACAAGCGGTCACCCGCGGCCTGCGCAAGGACCATCGCCGCCGCATTGGCGGATCGCGCATTGTGCAGCCATAAATCATCCTTCAGCATGGCGAGCAACTGCACCGCAAGGAACCGTCCCTTCGACTGCAAATGCCCCGCCCGCTTGCGGCGATAGCGCGCAGCATCCGCCAAAGCGGGGTCAAAATAGACCAAGGCTTCTGCGCCCATGCCGCCATTTTTGACAAAGCCGAAGCTTAAAATATCGACCCCTGCATGCACCGTGACATCGGCCGGCGCGCAGCCCAGATGCGCCACCGCATTGGCAAAACGCGCGCCGTCCATATGCAGGCCAAGCCCCCGTGCGCGGCACAGGGCGCCCAACGCCGCGACCTCGGCTGGGGTGTAGACCATGCCATATTCAGTGGCGTTGGTGATCGATACAGCGGCGGCCTGCACCTGATGCACATCGTTGCGAATGGCGGCGAGCGTGGCGGTGACAGTCTCCGGCGTTATCTTCGCCCCGTCGCCATCGACCAGCATCAACTTCGCGCCCGCGGTGTAGAAACCCGGCGCGCCGCATTCATCAACCTCAATATGCGCCTCACGATGGCAGATCACACCCTGATGCGGTTGCACGAGGGAGGCAAGCGCCAGGCAATTCGCGCTGGTGCCCGTCGCCACCCACAGAACCGCGGCATCACGGCCAAAAAGTTCCGAAAACGCCGCATCCAACCGCGCGCTATATTGGTCACCGTCATACGCGGTGTCGATATGGTTGGCATCGGCCATGGCTTGCATGACAGCAGGATGCACCGGGGCGGCATTGTCGGAAAAGAAACGCATGGCACGCGGCATGGCGGGAAACCCCGTGCGGCGTCAAGCGCTAAGGGGCGGAGGAGGGATTTTCAACAAACCCTTCTTCCGTCGCCCTAGCGCTGGCTGGGGCCCATCGCGCCTATCGGTTTTGTCAGACAGGCGACATGGGCACCAGCCTGCGCTGGTGCGACGGGGTTTTTTGTTGGTACTGCTGACAATAGCCCCCCCGCATAACCTAGGATAACATCTAGGTTGTTGCGCGGCGCTTTAGGCAGTAGCAGCGAGGCAATTAGGGGTTATCCAGAATGTTGCGACGTAAAGCAGTTGTCATTGGTGCAGGTATTGGCGGCATAGCATGCGCCATGCGCTTACAAAGCCTTGGCTTTGACACCGAAATATTGGAGGCATTGGATGCCCCTGGCGGTCGCGCTTATGTCCGTAAGGCCGATGGCTTTGTCTTTGACATGGGGCCAACGGTTCTGACCGTGCCGCATTTCATTGAGGAATTGTTTAGCCTGCAGCAAGACCATGCCATGCTGGGCGAGCCGGACTTTCCAGCCCATGTTTTGGACGAAGATAACCGCGTGCGTGAAGGCATTTCGGGCGGCCCCAATACCAGCAAATATGTTGAGATAGTCCCAATTCTTCCGTTCTATCGCATCTATTTCGATGACGGCACATATTTTGATTACGACGGCGATCCGGTTAGCACCCGCGAACAGATTAAGCAGTTGGCGCCCGAGGATCTTGCGGGATATGAAGCCTTTCACGAGAAAGCCCGCGCGATATTTCAACGCGGCTTTTTGACGCTGGGCTATACCTATTTCGGCAGCCTTGGGTCGATGTTGCGCGTGGTGCCCGATTTGCTGAAGCTTGGCGCGGTGCGGTCTTTGTTCGGTATGGTCAGCACCTATTTCAAGTCGGACAAAATGCGTCAGGTATTCAGTTTTGAACCTTTGCTGGTCGGCGGCAACCCGATGAAGGTACCCGCGATTTATGCGATGATCCATTTTGTCGAAAAAACCTGGGGCATTCATTATGCCAAGGGCGGCACGGGCGCTTTGGTCGCAGGGTTGGTCAAAAAGTTCGAAGATATGGGCGGCCGCTTGCGGTTGCATGCACCCGTGCAGCGCATATTAGTGGAAGGCGGCGTTGCCAAGGGCGTAGAGCTCGCAAGCGGCGAAAAGATCGTGGCCGATGTGGTGGTGTCGAACGCCGATTATGCCACGACGTATCTCAAGCTGGTCGACAAAGCGCATCGCCGCATTAACCGCGATGCTTTGGTGAAATTCCGTAAGCAATCCATGTCGTTGATGGTGATTTATTTCGGCTATGAATGCCGCGACAATGACCCGGATTTGCGTCATCATAACATCATATTGGGCCCGCGCTACGAAGCGTTGCTCGATGAGATTTTCGAGCAGAAGGTAATGAGCCCGGACTTCTCACAATATCTGCATATTCCGACGCTGACGGACCCAAGCTTGGCACCTGCGGGGCATCATGCGGCCTATACGCTGATCCCCGTGCCGAATAATGCCAGCGGTATCGACTGGGACGTCGAAGGGCCAAAGCTCAGCGCACGCGTGCTGAGTTTCTTGGAAGAACGCGGCTATATTCCCGATCTTGCCGCGCGGCTGAAGCATATGAGTTTCATCACGCCCGATTATTTTGCCGAAACTTTGGGGTCTTATCTGGGCAATGGTTTTGGCGTGGAACCTGTCCTGACCCAGACCGCTTTTTTCCGCCCGCATAATAAATCGGAAGATGTGCACAATCTCTATCTGGTCGGCCAAGGGACGCAGCCTGGCGGCGGCACGCCCTCGGTTATGATGTCGGCAAAGATGACCGCCCGTGAGATCGCCCGCGATCTGGGCGTGGATGCATCCATCGTAAATGGCGTGCCACGTTAACGGGAAAATCATCGCCCAAAGGCAATATCCGCAAATCGCTAAAGATATAGGAGAAATCCTGGTGCTGCTGGGGAGGATTGAACTCCCGACCTCGTCATTACCAATGACGCGCTCTACCACTGAGCTACAGCAGCAATACCGAAGGTGCGGCCCTATGCGAAGGCTGGGGCTTAATGTCAAGCGGCTTGCGCGCTGGCTTGGCATTTGGCATCGCGCCGACACCGCGATAGCGCGCACAGGAGAATGGCATTGGCAAAAGATGCAGAGGACAAAGAGCGGATCAAGGCAGAGCGGCTGCGCGAAGCCCTGCGTGCCAATCTGCGCCGGCGCAAGGCAAAGCCCGCAGTTGCGGCAGCCGAAGATAATATAGCAGCGCCTTTGACGGAGAAAATCCGTCCCAAGGCATGACTATCTTCGTTGCACGTCGCATAAGAGTCGTGAATAGGCTTGGACATGTTGTACCAGTTCGCACGCCCCCTTTTGTTCAAGGCTGACGCCGAGACCGCACATAATTTGTCGCTGGCCGCGCTCCGGCTTATGCCTATTCCCTCACTTGGTGCGCATAAACCGCTTCTGGCCCAGACATTTGCGGGCTTGCGGTTTGCGAACCCCGTTGGCCTTGCCCCTGGCTATGACAAAAATGCGGAGGTTCCGGTTGAAATCCTGCGGCTCGGTTTTGGCTTTACTGAGGTGGGGACGCTGACGCCATTACCGCAAGCAGGCAATCCCAAGCCGCGGCTATTTCGCTTGATTGAGGATGAAGCGGTTATCAACCGCATGGGTTTTAATAATGCGGGGCAGCGGGCGGCAATTGATCTGCTGCGCAATATTCCCGAACAGGCACGCACAGGACCAATTGGCATCAATATTGGTGCCAATAAGGACAGCGCCGACCGTGTGGCGGATTATGTCATTGGCGTGCGCAATATGGAGGCGCTGGCGGACTATTTGACCGTCAACATTAGCTCGCCCAATACGCCTGGCCTTCGCGCCTTGCAGGACAAGGCGGCGCTTGATGACCTGCTGGCGCAGGTAATGGCGGCACGGACGCGGGACACGCCTGTGTTCTTGAAAGTCGCGCCCGATCTGCAGCCTGCGGACATTGATGATATTGTCGGCGTCGCCATGGCGCGGGGCATTGCTGCGTTGATTGTGTCGAACACGACGATATCGCGCCCTGCGCTTCGGTCACGCCATGCCGATGAGGCGGGCGGCCTATCGGGTGCGCCATTGCGCGATATGGCGCAGCAACGTGTGATTGATTTCCGCAAGGCAAGCGGTGGGCAGCTCCCCCTGATTGGCGTGGGCGGAATCTCGTCTGCAGAAGATGCCTATGCGCGCATCCGCGCCGGCGCGTCTCTGGTACAAATTTACAGCGCTTTGGTCTATCAAGGGCCGGGCCTCGCGCGCAGGATCAATACGCAACTTGCACGCCTTTTACAGGCCGATGGCTTTGCCAACATAACCGAGGCAATCGGCGTCGACGGATAAATCTGCGCTTGGCTTTATTGACGGAAGGCGGCTAAGTTGTGGGCATGAAAAAATCATTATTTGCGTTTACCGCATCCGCCATCCTTTTTACCCAAGCTGCAGTGGCCGAAAATGTCGGCGTCACGTCTTCAGCGGATCCTCGTGTCACAGAAGCGGGGATTGAAATGCTGCGCCAGGGCGGCTCTGCCGCTGATGCGGCGATGGCTATGATGCTTGCCCTGACTGTGGTCGAACCGCAGTCGAGTGGCATTGGTGGTGGTGGGTTCTTATTGTATCAGGACAGCGCGAAAGGCGTTTTGACAACGATTAATGGACGGGAAACCGCGCCCGCGGCGGCAAAGGCCGACCGTTTTGTTGGACCAGATGGCAAACCACTGGCCTTTCTTGAGGCGTTTCAGGGCGGGCATTCTGTCGGCGTGCCGGGCAATATCCAGCTGATGGCGCAAACACACGCCAAATGGGGTAAGCTGCCTTGGGCAACCGTCTTTAAGCCTGCGATCCGCCTTTCGGACAAGGGCTTCATCGTCAACAAAACGCTGGAATCACGGTTGCAGGGCATACAGCGTCTATGGCCCAATTTTGATGAAGCGCGGGCGATTTACTGGCGCGATGGCAAACCGGTTACGGCAGGCATGAAGCTTAAAAACCCTAAGCTTGCGGCCACATTGAAGTTGTTGGCCAAAAAAGGGCCTGACGCTTTTTATACAGGCACGGTTGCAAGCCAGATTGTGCAGGCTGTCACCAGCAGCAAGTTGAACCCCGGTGACATGACGATGACCGATCTCGCGCAATATCGTGCCAAAGAGCAGCAGGCTGTATGCGCGCCTTATCGGGTCTATGTTGTGTGCGGCATGGCGCCGCCTTCGTCGGGCGCAACCACCGTGCTGCAGATTTTGGGCACGTTGCAGCGTTTTGATTTGACTGCAACGGGCAAGGATAACCCCAAAAGCTGGCATCTGATTGGTCAAGCGATGCAGTTGGCCTATGCAGACCGCGAAAAATATCTGGCGGATGATGCATTTGTTGATGTGCCAGTCGCCGGGCTATTGAACCCTGATTATATTCAGCAACGTTCGGCGCTGATTGATCCGGAGAAAGCGCGTAGCGATTATCCGGCAGGCAAACCACCAGGTGCCCCGTCGCGTACAGCCGCGATTTCCAGCGAAGTTGCTGGCACGACACATTTCACGGCGATCGACGCAAATGGTAACATCGCCAATATGACGTCGACAATTGAAGGTCCGTTTGGCAGCCAGCTTGTTGCCGGAGGGTTCTTTTTGAACAACGAACTTACGGACTTCACCTTCGCACCTGAAAAGGACGGCGCACCTGTGGCAAATCGCGTTGCTGGTGGAAAGCGACCTTTATCTTCGATGTCGCCGACAATGGTTTTTGACCGCGATGGTCGGGCTGTACTGACGCTTGGTTCGGCAGGTGGTAAACGGATCATCATGCATGTCACCAAAACACTGATTGGCGTGCTGGACTTTGGCTTGCCGCTTGATCAAGCAATAAAGCTGCCGAATATCTATTTTGGGGGTGGGCAGTTAGAGGTGGAGCAGAACACCCCGCTCGCCGCAATGGCAGAACAGATTTCTGCCTTCGGACAGAAGGTCCGCGTCGCTGAACTCGGGTCTAAGGTGAATGGCGCACAATATCTCAACGGCGCTTGGACCGGCGCTGCGGATCCACGGAGCGAAGGGACGTCGGCAACCATAAATGCAAAAGGGCAGGTTACGATCATCCGCCCGCCCGCCGCGATAGATGTGCCTTTGCCAAGCGTCGGATAAAAGACGCGCATTGCGCCAGATTGCGAGTGGCGCTACCGCAAATAGGATAACAAAAACAGGCCACGGCATGGCTGGAATTTTGCAGGAGAGCATATATGGCTGCTGAACAGTTTGACGACTTTGACAGCTTCCCTAATCTTGTAACAATGTTTTTCGCGCGGGCGCGTCACCGCGGAAATGCGCCGTTTTTATGGGCAAAGCATGACGGGGACTGGCACTCGATCAGCTGGTCCGATGTTGCCCGGCAGGTCGCAGGTTTTGCAAAATCGCTGCGTCAGCTGGGGCTGCAAAAGGGCGACCGGGTCATGCTCGTGTCGGAAAACCGGCCCGAATGGTGCATCGCCGATTTGGGTATCATGGCAGCAGGTTGCGTCACCGTTCCGACCTATGTCACCAACACCGAACGCGACCACCAACATATTTTGGACAATAGCGACGCGCGCGCGGTCATCGTATCGACGGCCAAGCTTGCCAAGATATTGATGCCAGCGGCGCTGCGGTCATCGCAGGCGGAATTCATCATTGCCATTGACCCCCAGCCAGCGATTCAAAAGGGTCAGTTATCGATGCACCACTGGGCCGATATGGTCAAAGGCACAGATGCTGATGTTCGCGCTAGTGAAACGGCGATGGCGTCGGTTACCCGTGACGATCTGGCGTGCATCATTTACACTAGCGGCACAGGCGGGGCTCCGCGCGGCGTGATGCAGCATCATGGTGCAATTTTGCATAATATCGATGGCGCAGCGGCAGTCCTTCGGGAAGATTTCGGTTTGGACGAAGAAGAAGTTTTCTTGTCGTTCCTGCCTTTGTCGCATGCCTATGAACATAGCGGTGGGCAGTTCCTGCCAATCGGTGTTGGCGCGCAAATCTATTATGCCGAAGGGCTAGAAAAGCTGGCCGCCAATATCGAAGAAACCCGACCAACGGTCATGGTGGTGGTCCCGCGTCTTTTTGAAGTGCTGCGTCAACGGATGATCAAAGCCGTCGAAAAGCAGGGTAAGCTGCCCAATTATCTGCTCGATAAGGCGCTGACCATCGGGGAGCGTGACTATTCAGGGCGCAAACGTCTTATCGATGCACCGATGCGATTGATTTTATCGCGCACAATCAAGCCAAAAATCCAGGCGCGTTTTGGCGGCCGGATGAAAGCAATGGTGTCCGGCGGCGCGCCGCTGAACCCTGACATTGGCGTGTTTTTCCAATCCCTTGGTATCACTATGTTGCAAGGCTATGGTCAAACTGAGTCCGGCCCTGTCATCAGCTGCAACCGGCCAAGCGCAGGTATTAAGATGGACACTGTTGGTCCGCCGTTGAAAAACACCGAAGTCAAAATCGCTGAGGATGGCGAAATATTGGTGCGCGGACCTTTGGTGATGAAGGGATATTGGCGCAATCAGGCCGAGACCGATCGCGTTATCATTGATGGCTGGCTGCACACCGGCGACATTGGCCATATTGATGACCAAGGCCGCATTGCGATTACCGATCGGAAGAAGGACCTGATCGTCAACGACAAGGGCGACAATATCGCGCCGCAAAAGATCGAGGGCATGCTGACGCTTCAGCCTGAGATATTACAAGCGATGGTATCAGGTGACAAAAGGCCCTATGTTGTAGGACTTGTCGTGCCAGATCCCGAATGGGCGCTGGACTGGGCGCAGGCGCAGGACATGAAATATGACTTTGCCGAGCTGCAATCGAATCCACAATTCCGTGCCGCTGTGCGCGCTGCAGTGGATCGCGTGAATGCGGATGTTTCGGTTACAGAAAAAGTGCGGCAGTTCGAATTTGCGGATGAGCCTTTTTCTATTGAAAATGGCGAGATGACGCCCAGCATGAAAATTCGGCGTCACGTCATTCGTGAGCGTTACGCCGCGCGGGTCAACGGCATGTATAAGGATTAAGCCCTCACCCTAAACAAGGCGCTGTTATATGAATATGGGTTTAGGCGTTTTGCGCCCATATTAGAAATTCGACATTGCCTTGCGGTCCGGTAATCGGGCTGGTGGTTAGGCCGTGCACCGTCCAATTTTGACTGACGAGCCATGCTTTTACTTCGTCACATACGCGTGTGTGCACCGATGCGTCCCGCACAACGCCGCCTTTGCCCACTTCGTCGCGGCCTGCTTCAAATTGTGGCTTAATCAGCGCGATGAGCTGCGCTTTGTTCTTGGCGAAGGATAAGGGCCGTTCAAGCACCTTGGCCAAGCCAATGAAGCTGGCGTCGCAGACGATGAGGTCAATTGGTTCATGTATGTGCGCATCGGTTAAGATGCGCGCGCTTGTTTGTTCATGAACAATGACGCGCGGGTCTTGCCGCAATTTCCACGCCAGTTGGTTTGTGCCGCTGTCGACGGCGTAGACGCGGGCCGCGCCGTTGGTCAGCAGAACATCGGTAAAACCGCCCGTCGATGATCCGACGTCGATAGCCACATAGTCGGTCACATCAATGGCAAACGCCTCAAGCGCATGGGCAAGCTTAATGCCGCCGCGAGACACCCATGGATGGTCGCTGCCCCGAACGCTGATGTCGGCATCCTCGGCGATTTGCTGTCCGGGTTTTTGCGCCTTGGCTTCGCCAATAAAGACATGGCCCGCCATGACGAGCGCCTGGGCGCGGGTCTTGCTGTCGGCCAGGCCGCGATCAACGATGATTTGATCTAATCGTATTTTTTTGGTCGCCATGCCGCAACGCGCTAGCGGAGCTTGCACGATTTGGCCATAAGACAAAACCATGCACATTCGTTACCTGACACTGTTCGCCGTTCTGGGCCTCGCCGCGTGCGTTGCGCCGCCACCGCCCCCAGCGCCAAAGATTGTTTCTGCGCCGCCGCCGGTGGCTGCTGCGCCGCCGCCGCGATTAACTGGCGATTGGAATGACTGGCCCTTTACACCCGGGAATTGGACGTATCGCCGCGATGGCCGCGGTTCGGTGGCGCAGTTCGGCGCATCGGGACGCAACCCGATGATCAGCTTTCGCTGTGATGCAGAAAATCGACGCGTCATATTATCGCGTGAGGCATCGGCACCGGGCGCGCGCATGGTTATTCGCACATCCACCATGACAAAAACATTGGCAGCGACGACAAGTGATGCAAACCCAGCCTATCTTATGGCCGACATGGCAACCACCGATCCAATCCTGGATGCCATGGCCTTTAGCCGTGGCCGCGTGTTGGTTGAAATGGAAGGGCATCCGCCCGTCATTCTGCCATCATGGGCAGAAATCGCGCGCATTGTTGAAGATTGTCGGGGATAATTACGGCGCGATATATCGCGGCGCAGAACGTCAATTTTTGCCAGAATAAAAATTTATTACAAGACTTGTTTGTCGGCGCAGTTTGATTCACTTTCCTATCTGCGGAGGGCAGATATATGTTTGATGCAAGCAAATTCCATTCAACGAAAGGAGGTGATCCGATGTCTCATGGTTCAGTTAAGAGGTCGGACAATTCCGTTCGGGAGATCGGCCGCTGAGCAAATCAGCGATGCCGGCCACGGCATGAAAGCAACTTCCGGCAGCGGGCGTCCGACCGCTGACCCATGTTTAAGGGCCGCTGGTTAACTCCAGTGGCCCTTTTCTGTTGTCCATGTCCCGCCCGCTTTATGTTGCGCGCATGCTTTTTGTCGAACATTGGTGGCAATTGCTGCTGAAATGCTTACATTCGATGTAAGATTCTGAAGGATATGAAAAATGCAGTTTATGCGCATTAGCTGGAAAATTTTGGTCGGTGTGAAGGACCTGTTTGTATTGCTGTTTTTGGCGCTTTTCTTTGCCGCCATTTTCGCGCTGCTAAATGCAAATCCGAATCCGGCGATGGTCCGCGATGGTGCCTTGCTGCTCAAGCTGGATGGCGTAGTGGCCGAACAGCCGGCCGAAATCGACGCGCTAACGACGCTGACCTCAGCGGCGGCTCCTGTTGGCGAAATCCGTCAACGTGACATCATCCGCGCCTTAAAGCTTGCCCAAAGCGACACGCGTGTAAAGGTGGTCGTAATAGACATGGAACGCTTCATGGGGGGCGGGCAAGCAAGCCTCGCCGCCATTGGGGATAGCATTGATGCCGTCAAAAAGGCGGGCAAGCCCGTTTATGCTTTTGCGACAGCCTACACTGATGACAGCTATCAACTGGCTGCGCACGCAACACAGATCTGGATGGATCCATTGGGCGGTGCATTATTGGTAGGTCCCGGAGGATCGCAGCCTTATTATAAAGGATTGCTCGACCAATTAGGCGTAAAGGCCAATATCTACCGCGTGGGCACGTTCAAAAGCGCCGTCGAACCCTTTATGCGGTCAGACCAGTCGGCTGAATCGAAAATGGCGATCAAGGGCGTGTATGATGAGATATGGGGGCAATGGAAAGCCGACGTCACTAAAGCTCGCCCACAGGCACAATTGGATCAATTGCTGACCAACCCAGCAGATGCGGTGGAGGCGGCAAAGGGCGACCTTGGCCAATTGGCGCTATCGACAAAATTGGTCGATAAATTGGGCGACAAAATCGCCTTTGGAAAATTCATCGCCAGCAAAGTGGGCGCTGATGAAAAGAAAACCACAGGCGGCTTTGCGCATACGCCTATGGATGCGTTGTTGGCCAGTTATGGTCCGCCATCGGCCGGCGAGCAGATTGGCGTTGTGACGGTCGCGGGTACCATCGTTGATGGTGAAGGCGGCCCAGGTTCAGCGGCTGGCGATACTATCAGCAAGCTGATTTATGAGGCATTGGATAGCAAGGATTTGAAGGCCCTTGTCGTGCGCGTGGATTCGCCCGGTGGATCCGTGACCGCATCGGAAAAAATCCGGCTCGCGATCGCCGAGGCTAAGGCCAAGAATATTCCGGTTGTCGTCTCGATGGCCAATCTGGCGGCAAGCGGTGGCTATTGGGTCTCGCTGCCCGCCGATGTGATATTTGCCGACCCTTCGACGATCACCGGTTCTATCGGTATCTTCGGGGTGATCCCAAGCGCCGAGGCTGGCTTAGCGAAAATTGGTGTGAATGCGGATGGGGTCAAGACAACGCCATTGTCTGGTGAACCTGATGTCCTAAACGGCTTTAGCCCCGAATTTGACCGCGTGGCACAAAGCGCGATTGAAAATGGCTATCGCCAGTTTCTGACCCGTGTTGCCACCGCGCGTAAAAAGACCCCAGAGCAGGTGGACGCCGTCGCCCAGGGGCGCGTGTGGGCTGGTGGCACGGCGCGTCAGCTTGGCTTGGTAGACCGGTCCGGCAATATGAATGATGCTCTGGCGGAGGCAGCAAAGCGGGCGGGACTAAAACCGGATGATTGGCATGCGGTCTATATCGAACAGTCGACCAGCTTTGCCAGCACGCTGCTTCAGGGGTTGATGCCAAAGAAGGCGCAATCGAACGCACCGATGGATATATTCGCCCATGCTGCATGGCAGCAAAGCCTGTTTATGCAACGCGTCGCGGCTGACCTTGACATGCTTACGGGTGTGAAGGGTGTTCAGGCGCGATGTTTGGAATGCGGCGACTTCGCACCGCCTGCACCTGCCGCAGCGGATAAAACATGGCTATCGGTTCTACTGAAGGCCTTCAGTTAACCGCGCAGATTAATCCGGAGGACGTTGTAACACCCAATATTTCAGGGTCTTGCAACGCACGGGTGCGCCGAAGAAATTCCTCGACTGTTACCTTGCGCATATCTTGCCCGCGCAGTTTTTTCAGGCCGTTCAGCTTGTTAAGCTGGATTAGCGAAAGGCGGTCGACCATCCGGTCGGCCATGCACGCGGCAATTGGTTGCGAAAGTCCCGCATCCATCAATGCCGATCGGACGCGGGTTTCCGGGGTAGCACAAGCCGAAAGCACCAGTGATAAAATACCAACTAGCGCAATTCGTTTCATACACCTTGTTCCTTTGCACGTTCCACGCATTCTATAATGATGCGCTTCGCGTCCGTTTCATCACCCCAACCATTCAGCTTGGCCCATTTTCCGGGCTCCAAGTCTTTATAATGGGTGAAGAAATGCTCAATCTGTTGCAGGACGATAGGTGGCATGTCCTTATAGGTCACGACGTCGGAATAATAAGGGAAGGTTTCGTTGACCGGAACGCATAGCAGCTTTTCATCGCCGCCCTTGTCGTCTTCCATCATGAGCACGCCAATCGGACGGCATTTGACAACTGCGCCCGCGATGATGGACGAACGTGCCACGACCAAAGCGTCCAAGGGATCACCATCTTCGCCCAAAGTGTGCGGTACAAAACCATAATTGGCTGGATAGCGCATCGGTGTGTGCAGAAAGCGGTCGACGAATAAAGCGCCGGATGCCTTGTCGAATTCATATTTCACAGGCTCGCCGCCAATCGGAACTTCGATCAGGACGTTGAGGCTTTCGGGTACATTGTCGCCCGCAGGGATGAGATCAATACGCATGGGAGAATGCTTTCAAATTGTTATGGCTTGGTCCGTCGCGGGCTGAGCAGACGATCAATTGCCGTCTTGCCTGGGCCTGTGACTTCGCGGTGCGGATAGCGCAAACCATCTGAATAGGCGATGTCTATTTGCGTAAAAAATTTGTTACGGCTTTCTCGCAACCGACCCGGCATTGCATCTTCTTTTGCCGCGCATCCGTGCGACAATATACATGCGTTCATAGGTGCAGATGTGGTGAAAGCCCTTCGCTGCATCCAGCCCTATTCCACTCACAGCAATTAGCCGCTAGGGCGCTTTATTATGGCAAAGATACAGACACCCCAAGCCGTGCGCGGCACGCAAGACATGTTCGGTGAGACCGAGGAACGCTTTGCGCATGTGGTCGCGACCTTCGAACGCGTGCGCAAGCTTTATGGATTTAAGGGCCTGCAACTGCCGGTCATTGAGCCCACAGCAGTGTTTTCGCGCAGCTTGGGTGAGGCAACCGATGTCGTATCGAAGGAAATGTACAGTTTTGAAGACCGCGGCGGCGATTCCATAACGCTGCGGCCCGAATTTACCGCTGGCATTGCGCGCGCGTATTTGACCAATGGCTGGCAGCAATATGCGCCCATGAAGCTGTCGGTGCATGGGCCATTGTTCCGCTATGAGCGCCCACAAAAGGGGCGTTATCGCCAATTTCACCAGATTGATGCCGAAATTATCGGTGCGGCGGAGCCAGCAGCGGACGTCGAATTGCTCGTCATGGCGGACCAATTGCTGAAAGAGCTTGGCATAAATGATGGCGTGACGTTGCAGTTGAATACGCTGGGTGACACGCTCAGCCGCGATGCATGGCGCGCGGCATTAGTTGGCTATTTCAACGACCATAAGGGCGTATTGTCCGAAGACAGCCTCGCGCGGCTGGAGAAAAATCCGCTGCGTATCTTGGACAGTAAAGACCCCAAGGACCGCCCGATTGCCGATGCGGCGCCTGTTATCGACGATTATCTGTCGGGCGAAGCGCAGGATTTCTTCGGCGCGGTCACCGCGGGCCTTGATGCCGCCGGCGTCGCGTGGACCCGCAATGCGGCGTTGGTCCGCGGCCTCGATTATTACCGCCACACCGCGTTTGAATTTGTGACCGACAGGCTCGGCGCACAAGGCACTGTGCTTGGCGGCGGGCGTTATGACGGGTTGATCGAGAATTTGGGTGGGCCAGCAACGCCAGCGGTCGGCTGGGCTGCTGGGATTGAGCGGTTGGCGATGTTGGTGGATGCGCCAACAGGTCGTGAAATGACTTTTGCAGTCGTCGCCGATGCACCAGAACTAGACGAGGAAGCCCAGCGCGTAGCCAATAAACTTCGCCGCGAGGGCGTACCCGTTTTCCGCTCATTTAAAGCCAATCCAAAGCGGCAAATCGAATCTGCCAGGAAAGCCAGCGTTGACGGTCTGCTGTTCATTCGGCCTAGCCAGCAATTGCACATCACGCATGTTCAGGGGTCTCCATATGCATTGAGAGATTTGATTGCCAAAGCTCTGGCGCATGTCCCTGACGGTTATCAGACTGCCAGTGGCGACGGCGAATGATCCATCCTATCATAAATGTCCGCCGTCACCCTGAACTTGTTTCAGGGTCCATTTCGTCTCTCGTGCCTTCGGCATGTGTGGCACGATGGATGCTGAAACAAGTTCAGCATGACGTGGAGAGAAACGTCGCGATTATGCTCCGCTGGAGCGACGGTGTGGAGTTGGCTCTGTGAAAATTTCCCCGCACCGCATCGCGCAAATTGAATCGCGTTTTTCTGAGCTTGAGGCGCGCATGGCTTCGGGGCAGTTGGAGGGCGACGCTTTTGTGGCCGCCTCGCGCGAATATGCAGAGTTGGAGCCTGTGGCCAAAGCCGCCGCCGAAGTCCGGCGCTTGCGCACAGAAATCGAAACGCTTTCGGCCATGGCACAAGATTCGTCCGACCCGGATATGCACGCCATGGCGGTCGAGGAATTGGAAGCCGTCACGCACCAATTGTCGGATGCGGAAACGTCGCTCGCTATCTCTTTGCTACCCCGTGATTCTGCGGATGACAGGCCAGCGATGCTGGAAATTCGCGCGGGCACGGGCGGCGACGAAGCCGCTTTGTTCGCGGGCGATTTGTATCGCATGTATGAACGTTATGCCGCGGGACAGGGGTGGAAGATTGAGCCGATTTCGGTCAGCGCCTCCGACGTCGGTGGCTATAAAGAAGTGGTGGTCGCGATCAAGGGCACGGGCGTTTTTGCCAAGCTGAAATATGAAAGCGGCGTTCACCGGGTGCAGCGGGTGCCCGTGACCGAAAGCGGCGGGCGCATTCACACCAGCGCGGCAACGGTGGCGGTCCTGCCGGAGCCGACTGAAGTCGATATCCAGATCGAGGCCCGCGACCTGAAAATCGATGTCTATCGTGCGTCGGGTGCAGGCGGACAGCACGTCAACACGACCGATTCAGCCGTGCGCATTACCCATTTGCCCACGGGTATTGTTGTGACCTGTCAGGACGGGCGCAGCCAGCATAAGAACAAGGAGCAGGCGATGCAGGTCCTGCGCGCCCGCATGTATGAAAAAGAGCGTGAGGAGGCCCAAGGCGCCGAAGCAGAGGCGCGCAAGGCCATGGTCGGCTCAGGCGATCGTTCCGAACGCATCCGCACCTATAACTTTCCCCAAGGCCGCGTCACCGACCACCGGATCAATCTGACGCTACACAAGCTGCCCGAGATACTGGAGGGCGGCGGATTAGAGGAACTCGTCGCCGCACTTATTGCCGAGGATCAGGCCGAACGTATGGCGGGGTTGGGGGAGTAGTTACTTACCAAGACCTTGTCGCCCCAGCGTAGGCTGGAGCGACGGTGTTTTTGGTGAGTGGGCTTTACCTCTTTATCGTCACCCTGAACTTGTTTCAGGGTCCATCTGGCCTCTGCACCCTTCGGTTGATGTGGCACGATGGATGCTGAAACAAGTTCAGCATGACTAAGTGAGAAGAGAGGGTGTTAATCTACCGCCAACCGCCCATGTTCCAGCTTCGGCAACACATAACGCGCAAACATGTCGCATTCGTTGATGTGCGGATAGCCTGACAATATGAACGCCTCGATACCTACGTCGCGATAGGCGTTGATCTTGGCAAGCACTTGGTCAGGGTCGCCGACGATGGCAGCGCCGCAACCTGAGCGGGCGCGGCCAATGCCGGTCCACAAATTATCTTCCAGATATCCGTCATTTGCCGCAGCTTGCGCCCGCAATTCGGCCTGATGCGCAACGCCGAATGTTTGGGTGTCGAGCGATTTGTTGCGGATGGCCTCGCCCTGATCGGCATCAAGCTTGGACAATAAGCGGTTGGCATAAGCACGGGCCTCTGCCTCGGTTTCGCGGACGATGACATGTGCGCGGAAGCCATATTTCAGCGTGCGGCCAAATTTGGCGGCGCGTGCGGTCATGTCGTCGACCAAGTCCTTGGCGCCCTGCACTGTTTCGGGCCACATCAGATAGACGTCGCAACCTTCGGCAGCTGCGTCCTTTGCAGCTGGCGAGAGGCCACCGAAATAGAGCGGCGGACATTTACCGCTGACTGTTTTCATGCGTGGCGGGTCGATGTCGATCTTATAATGCTCCCCATCGATCGACAGATGTTCGCCGTTCAGCAAAGTCTTCAATATGTGCATCGCCTCAACGGTGCGGCGGTAGCGGGGTTCGGAATCCATCTTGTCACCGGGCAAGTCCGACGAGATGATGTTCACATTCAACCGGCCACCCGAAATTTGATCTAGCGTCGCGATTTGCCGCGCAAGCTGGGGTGGCCAGCTTTCGCCGATACGCACCGCCATGAGCAATTTGATCCGTGTGGTCAGCGCCGCTATCGCGCTGGCAAAGGCGGTCGTGTCCAAGCCAAGGGTGTAGCCCGATGGCAACAAGATATTGTCAAAGCCGCCTTTTTCGGCAGCCAAAACGATATTGCGGCAATGCTCCCAGCTGGAGGCCAGGTTGGAGTCGGGGACGCCCAGAAATTCATAGTCGTCATCGCAAAGCGCGGAGAACCAGCTTACTTCGACAGGCGTGTTCATGGCAGCGGCACTCCTCTTGCTGCAACAAGGACGCTGTACCAGTCGGCGCGGGTCCATTGGATTTTGAAGGCGTCAGCGGCTTCGGCGATGCGCGCTGGGTTCTGCGAGCCGACAATCGGGATCGGCCGGGCGGGGTGCGCCATGATCCAGCTATAGGCTGCTGCCGTGCGCGATACCCCATGTGCCGCCGCAACGGCCGAAAGCGCAGCAGCAACATTTTGTTCACGCGCATTTTGCGGGTCGCCAATGCGCCCGCCGCCCAATGGCGACCATGCCATGACCGCAAGATCCATCGCTATCGCTTGATCCAACTCTCCATTTTCGACGGTGTCGATCCGCAACGGCGACAGTTCGGGTTGTGTCGAGACAATGGGCACTGCGCTAAATTGTGCCAGCATCGAAATTTGCGTCTGCGTAAAGTTGGACACGCCAAATGCGCGGATCTTGCCTGCTTTATGGGCGTTTTCGATAGTGCGGGCGATTTCCTGTGGATGCGTTAACACATCGGGCCGGTGAATTTGCCACAGGTCGATGCGGTCGGTGCGCAAACGCGTCAGGCTATCATCAATGGCTTTGGTCAGATATTCCGCGCTGCTGTCATAAGGCGTTGGCGGGGTGATGCCGCCCTTTGTCGCCAGCACCATGCGATCACGATATTCGGGGGCTTGTGCAAATACGTGGCCAAGCAGTTCTTCGGCCTTGCCAAAACCTTGTTCGCCAAAGCCGTAAATATCTGCGGTGTCGAACAGCGTGATGCCGGCGGCAAACGCGGCATCAATGGCGGCTCTAGCGGCAGACAGTTCTAACCCGGCAAAGCGCCACATGCCCCATGCCAAAGACGAAATTTCGATACCACTTTTGCCCAAAGGGCGCGTGTGCGGAGGGAAGGGAAGCGTCATGATTTTTTGCTCTTTTTTGGTGAAGGAAAATAGGGTGGGGCCACGGATTCGCGGCTGATAAGTTCGTGGGGCAGGCGACGATGCTCAATCCCGCCTTCGCCAAACAACAGGTCGGCGGCGGTTGATGCGAGGTCGCGGACGGGCTGGCGTACAGTGGTCAAGGGCGGCCAGACGACACGGGCCAGCGTGGTATCGTCAAAGCCCGTAACCGAAAGCTGCTGTGGGATTTGAATGCCGCGCCGATGCGCCACGGCGAGAACGCCCGACGCCATGTCGTCATTCGATGCGAAAATCGCGGTGGGTGGATGCTTCAGGGCCAAGAACTGCTCGGTGGCCGATACGCCGCTTTCGAAATCAAACCGTCCCTCAGCAATCAGGTTAGAATCAACCGATATGCCGACGCGTCCCAAGGCGCGCTCGTAACCTGCTTGTCGTTCACTACTCGCCTTATGATTTGGGTGGCCTTTGATAAAGCCAATCCGCCGATGTCCGATGTTGATAAGCTGCGTCGTCATATCATCGGCGGCTTGCATATCATCCATGAAGACGGAACTAGTCAGCGCATGGTTGGTGCCCGGCGAGATGCGCACAAAGGGAATGTTGAGCGCCTCAAGCGCGTTGAGCACAGGCACGCAATCGGTGACGGGGGAGGAGAGTATCGCCCCATCGACATGCGTTTGCCGCACCATGCCACGCACCTGTTCACCGACGTCTGGGTCTGCAACATCGACAGGCTGCGCGATTAAACGCATGCCCTCTTGATGGCAACGGTCCCAGCATCCTTGCATGATCTGATGCATATAATAAGGGCTGTGATTGTCGTAGATCAAAGCGATCTGTCCGGATTTGGTGCCCGCCAATATGCGCGCGGCGATGCTTGGGCTAAAGCCAAGCTCGGCCATGGCGGCGTCTACCTTCGCCTTTGTCGCCGCGCTGACATAAGGATGGTCGTTCAGCACGCGGCTGACGGTTTTTACCGCCACGCCAGCGAGCTTTGCGACATCACGTATGTTGGCGCGTGGGTTCATGCGGCGAACGCGGTGCGGATGGACGCGAATAGGTCCGCATATATGCTGTCGGCGCGGGTGAAGACGGGTGGTTGGCCGTTTGGCGCGGCGATGTCGTGCGTGCCTTTGCCATAGGTTTTACCAGACCACAGATGGACCCATTCACCATCGGGTATCACCACCGGGCGGCTCTCTTGGCCTTCCGCAACGACTGGTGCGACGATCATGTCGGCACCATAGAGATATTGGTCCTGAATGTTGTAATATGCAGGGTCGTCATAATGCAGGAACATGGGCCGTTGCAGCGGCAGGCCAGTTGCCACCGCCGCATCGCAAAGCGCACGAACATATGGCGCAAGCTGCGCATGGACTTGGCTCATCCGTGCAAAATGGCGGAGAATTTCGGGGCTGCTGTCGAGTTGCAAATTGTCTGCCGGGCGGTTGCCTTCATGGCTACGCATCACAGGCGCAAATGCCGCAAGATCGATCCAGCGGTGCATGAGTTCTGCCGTCCGCACTACGCCGTGCAGGCTGGTATAGCCGCCCAAGTCGCTATGGTGATACGCATTACCCAAAAGGCCGGATGACAAGGCCGCGGTTATCACCGTGTTAATGCCGTCATGCCGTGTGAAATCGACACATTGGTCGCCCGCCCATAATAATGGGCAATGCGCCTGAACACCCGAAAAGCCTGCGCGCATGAAGAAAGTTGCGTCATGCGTTTTGCCGCGTGATGCGGTCGCATCCGCGTTCACCTTTGCCCAAAGGACGGGCCAGCGATTATGCGCTTCCATCGGGTCTGAGCCGTCGAACAAACGCA
>CAIPUN010000147.1 GCA_903868245.1 uncultured Sphingomonadales bacterium
GGAGGAAAAATCGCCAATTCCTGCGCCGCAGCCAGCAACGCATCACTCGCAACCATTTCTTGGTCCAACGCGAAACGCAGGCGGGCCGGATCCTGTAATGCGCGGGCATGCCCTTCGGAACGCGCGGAAATCCTTGCCACCAGATCGCCTACTGTGCGGGCATCCTGCGGCACATCGCAATCTTCGGATGACAGCCCAATCGCCTCGCGCACGCTGGCAAAATAGACCAATTTCATACCATCAATCCATATGCTTGATGCCGACGCGCAGATAATCCCAACCGGTAATCATCGTCAGCACCGCCGCGATCCACAACAAAAGCAACGCCAGTTGCTTCAGAAAAATCCAGTCCGGCAACGCCCCAGCCAAAATGATTCCACCAAGCGAAACCAATTGAAATGTCGTTTTCCATTTGGCGAGTTTGGACACAGGTACCGAAATCTGAAGCCCGGCAAGAAATTCACGCAAGCCCGACACCATCATTTCGCGCAACAAGATGATCAAGGCGGCGATCACGTGCCACCCCTCAACATCGCGCGTGAAAACCAGCATCAAAATAACGGCGGCAATCATGATTTTGTCGGCGATGGGATCAAGGAAAACGCCCAATTTGGACACCGTTCCCTGCGCCCGCGCCAGATAGCCGTCGAAATAATCGGTGATACCCATCAGGCAATATAATACAAATGCAAAAGCATAATCGAGCGGCATCGGTTGCACGCTGATTGGCTTGGTCCCCGGCCACAATAGGAACACCAAAATGGGCACAGCGAAAATTCGCGACAGGGTTAAAATATTGGGCAGGCTAAGCATAAAGCATCGATAGCGTGATGCGCGGACAAAATCACCTGACTATTTACCTGCGGATAGAAATGCGCTTTGCCATGCCTCCAACCGGCGGCTAAGGCAGGATAAATCCTCTGCATGGGAAACTGGTGAAATTATGGCCACGACAATGTCTTTGATGAACAAGCGCCGCTTTCTTCCGCTTTTCGTCACCCAGTTCCTCAACGCGTTCAACGACAATTTCTACAAAATGGCGATGGTGATCTTGGTCACCTACGACATTTATTCGGACCCAACACGCGAAGCAAATTTCAACGCGATTGCAGGCGCCTTGTTCATCTTGCCATTTTTCCTGTTTTCGGCGCTAGCTGGACAGTTGGCGGACACAATTGAAAAAACCAAAGTCATCCGCATGGTCAAAACGGCAGAGATCTTCATCATGCTATTTGGGGCAGCGGGCATTTATTTGCACAATATTCCGCTGATGCTTGCTGCCTTGTTCGCAATGGGCGTGCATTCGACATTTTTTGGCCCGATCAAATATGCGATTCTGCCGCAACATCTGGAAAAAGACGAAGTTCTGGGCGGTACTGGCCTTGTGGAGGCTGGCACCTATTTGGCGATATTGGGCGGCACGATTGCAGGTGGGATTATCCCCGGCGACATTGCCGGCGTTGGCATTATCATCGTGGCAATCATTGGACGGATCACTGCTCAGTCTGTTCCGGACGCGCCACCCGAAAGCGACGCGCCGACCGCCAAAATGGACTGGAATATTTTTCGCAGTAGCTGGCAGCTGGTGCGCGACACTATGCACGTCCCCCATCTCTTCATGGCAATCATGGCAATCAGCTTTTTCTGGGGCATTGGTGCCGTATTGGGATCGATTTTCCCACCTATGGTTAAAAACGCCATTGGCGGCGACAATACGGTCGCAACGCTGTTTACCGCTATTTTCTCAGTAGGTATTGCCATTGGCTCAATTGCTGTAAACCGCCTGCTTAAGGGAACGGTCTCGGCGAAATATGCACCAGCGTCGGTGATTGTGATGGGGTTGTTCGTCCTCGACCTGTGGTGGAGCGTCAGCCACTGGGGCCCCGTTGGGCCCGAATTGATGAATTGGTACAGTTTCCTGATGCTTGGCAAAGGGGACCGGATGATTGTCGATCTGCTGGGCATTTCTATTGCCGGCGGGATGTTTGTGGTTCCACTTTATGCGTTTCTGACGACCACCGTTGCAAAATCCCAAACTGCACGAACCATTGCCGCCAACAATATTGTCAATTCCGGCGCAATGGTCATTGGCGCCATTGTCTACAGCCTGCTTGTGATTGCCGGCGTCAGCATTGCCGACACTTTGTTCATGATCGCCGCGGCCTGTTTGATCTCCGCTTGGATCGCTTGGAAGCTGCATAAGGCGAGCGACATCGCCGCGCTTCAGGTCACGCAATAAAGCGTATAATGACAGCGAAAGGGTTTGAAGTCATAGCATGAAAATCACAGGCAAAACCGCATTGGTGACAGGCGGAACAGACGGTATCGGTCTAGAAATGGCCCGCCAGTTGATGGCAAAAGGCGCAAGCGTCATTGTCTGCGCCCGCCGTGCAGACGCGCTGGCATCGGCGCGCAGCGAAGGCTTTGAGGCCATTCAAGCTGACCTTTCCAATGCCGCTGGATGTGGCGCACTAGCAGCCGCTTTGACGGATCGGCCGATCGATATGCTGATCAACAATGCCGGGATGAGCGGGAATTTCGGCCCCGGGGAACCGCTTGACCTTGCGCTGACAGATCAGGCCATTTTCCTGAACCTCAACGCGCCGTTGCATCTGATTGGCTATTTCCTGCCGCACTTATTGACGCGGCCAGAGGCGGTGATCGTCAATGTCACCTCGGGCCTTGCCATTGCACCACGTGCTGGCGGTCCAGTCTATTGCGCCACCAAGTCGGGCTTGCGCAGCTTTACCCAATCGCTACGGCACAATTTGCGCGGCACCCATGTCCATGTAATTGAGGCGCTGCCACCCGTGGTCGATACCGCGATGACGCGTGGCCGGATAAGCGGCAATAAAATGTCGGCGAAACGATGTGCGGCAGAGATAGTGGATGCCATTGCGACCAATGCCAAGGAGGCCAATGTCGGCATGGTGAAGCTTTTGCGTCTGATATACTCAATCTCACCAGCACTCGTGCGGCGGATCATGATCAAATTCTAAGGGTCAACTTGAACCGAATCCGTTAGTTTCCCGTTTGGGAAAAACGTAATCTTAAATGTTCGGAAATTAAGTGGTGCCCCAGGCCCGACTCGAACGGGCACTCCTCTCGGAACAGGATTTTGAATCCAGCGCGTCTACCATTCCACCACTGGGGCACATCTTTGCCGAGCGAACCCGATAAAGCGGAGGCTCCTCTAACCGAGCCTCCGCTATGATGCAAGTGCATCCTTATGCCTTCCGTTATCCTATTTCTTCAGCTCTTTTGCGAGTGTCTTGAGCGTAGCCTTCCCATAAGGGGCCTTGAACCCGCCCATAGCGGCAACATCGACGCCGGTCTGGCGATAGACTGCACGCATATGGCTGAATGTTTTGAACCCGTCAGCGCCATGATAATTGCCCATGCCCGATGGCCCAACACCGCCAAAAGGCAAGTCTTCCATGGCATTGTGGAACACAACATCGTTCACAGTAACACCGCCAGAGACAGTCCGCGTTAGCACGCGTTGCTCCTCAGCTTTGTCCGATCCGAAATAATATAGGCCAAGTGGCCGGTCATGCGCGTTCACATAATCAATAGCTTCTTCCATCGATGAATAGGTCATCACAGGCAGGATCGGGCCAAAGATTTCTTCCTGCATTACCTTCATATCGTCGGTAACGTTGCGCACGATGGTCAGCGGCATTTTGTTGCCGTTGGACGTGGCGAATTCCTCATTGGCTGGGTTAACCTCAATGAGCTCCGCACCCTTTTCGCGGGCATCGTCGAGATAGCCCTGCAAACGTTCATAATTGCGGCCGTTCACGACCGAAGTATAATCGTCATTGTGCAGCAGTTTAGGATATTGCGCGTTGACGCCAGCCTTCACAGCCTCAATCATATCATGCTCCTGATCGCTTGGCACTAAGAGATAATCAGGCGCGAGGCAGATTTGGCCGGCGTTCATCATCTTACCCAAGGCGATCCGCTCGCCTGCCTTTTTCTTATCTGCACTGCGGCCAATGATCGTCGGCGACTTGCCACCCAGTTCCAACGTCACCGGCACCAAATTATCAGCGGCCGCACGCATGATATGTTTGCCGACGCTCGTCGCACCGGTGAAGATCATATGGTCAAATGCCAGTTTCGAAAAGGCCATGCCGACGTCCGCACCGCCGGTGAAAACCGCCATTTCCTCTTCGGCGAAATATTTGGGTACAAGTTCTTCAAATAAGGCCGACACCCGCTCTGTAAACTCAGATGGCTTGATCATCGCGCGGTTACCGGCGGCGAGGATACCCGCCATTGGCACCATGACCATGCCAACAGGGAAGTTCCAAGGTGCAACGACGCCAACCACACCCTTGGGCTGGAATACGACCTCGGCCTTTGCACCGATCAATCCTAGAGGAAAGGTGGGCTTACGCTTCTCGCCTTTGGCCCAGCTTTCAAAATGCTTCTTGGCATGTTTCAGTGCGCTAACTGAAGGCATGATATCTGTTAGCAATGTCTGTTCACGGCTGCGATGGCCGAAATCTGCCGAAACGGCCTTTGCAAAATCTTCGGCATGGTCGATCAACAAAGCAATCGCGCGATCCATACGGTCGCGGCGTACCGACATTGGTTCCGGCATCGCAGCGGTAAACGCGGCGCGCTGTTTTTCGAGCACAGTCTGCATATTTGCGGTCATTCTTTCTCTCCCTTTAATCAGTTGATGATTTGCTAGCGCGAAGCGTTGCACATTGAAACCATTTTGGCGTATCGACATGGCGCACACGCGAAAAGCGCGGCAATTGGATGGAGAGAACATGATAGAGGCAGGTAAAAAATGGACGCCACCTGCGGGTTGGCCAGTGATGACCCGTGATCAGGTGAAGGCCGCCTTGTGCGCGCCGGGCATGCCATTTGAAATGGAAACTGTCGTGATTGAAGGCGTGCCAACGCGCGTCTGGAAAAATGCTTTGCCCAATCTCGCTGTGCTGGCCGGACATGCCAAAGCGGCATTCGGTGACCGCGAATTTGTGGTGTATGAGGATGATCGCGTCACTTATGACGCGTGGCACCGCGCGGTCGCGACGCTGGCGCAGGCACTACAAGAATGCGGCGTGAAAAAGGGTGACCGTGTGGGCCTTGCCATGCGCAACTTGCCCGAATGGCCTGTTGCCTTTTTCGCCGCCGCCGTGACTGGCGCGATTGTTGTGCCGTTGAACGCATGGTGGACCGGAGAAGAATTGGCCTTTGGTTTGGCAGATTCGGGCGCGGCCGTTTTAATCTGCGATGCAGAACGCTGGGACCGCATCGCGCCGCACACATCGGAAATGCCCGCATTACAACATGTGATGGTTGCGCGGGGCAGTGGCGCCGCTATGGCAAAACCCGCAATCGCGCTCGAAAGTATGATTGGCGACCCCAAAAGCTACTCTGATTTGCCAGACCTCGCCCTGCCCGCTGTTGCAATCATGCCAGACGATGCCGTCACAATTTTCTACACCAGCGGTACAACCGGCAAACCCAAAGGCGCATTAGGATCACATCGAAATTTGCTCACCAATGGCCTTTCCAGCGCCTATTCGGGCGCAGCGACTGTTCTGCGTCGTGGCGATTCTTTACCTGAGCCAAGCATTCGCGCTTCCTTGCTTGTGATCCCGATGTTTCACGTCACTGCCTGTTCGGCATCAATGATCCCTACCATCCAGGCTGGCCACAAAATCGTTTTATTGCACAAATGGGACACGTTGAAAGCTTTCGAGATTATCGAGCGGGAGAAGATCAATGCCACAGGCGGCGTGCCGTTTATCGCGTGGCAGTTGATCGAGCATCCCGACCGCGAAAAATATGATCTCGGCTCGATTGATGCTATCAGCTATGGCGGCGCGCCGTCTGCACCGGAACTGGTAAGCAAGATTTACGAAATCTTCGGCGCGTTCCCGGGCAATGGCTGGGGCATGACCGAAACCATGGCAACCGTAACGTCACACATAGCCGAAGATTATCTCAACCGCCCGGATAGCTGCGGCCCAGCGGTCGCGGTATCCGACCTGAAAATCATGTCCGAGGAAGGCTCCACGGAATTGCCTGTAGGTGAAGTAGGCGAATTATGGGCACGTGGCCCGCAAATCGTAAAAGGCTATTGGAACCGCCCGGACGCCACCGCCGAAACATTTGTCAATGGCTGGGTACGTACCGGCGACCTTGCGCGGGTGGACGACGAAGGTTTCTGTTTCATCGTAGACCGCGCAAAGGACATGATCATTCGCGGTGGCGAGAATATCTATTCGTCGGAAGTCGAAAATATTCTGTACGAACATCCTGCCGTTACCGACGCTGCTTTGGTGGGCATACCGCATCAAACCTTAGGCGAAGAACCCGCGGCCGTGGTGCATTTGGCACCCGGCATGACGGCCACCGAGGAGGAGCTTCGACATTATGTCAGCGAACGTCTGGCGAAGTTCAAGGTGCCGGTAAAGATCATCTTCACGCAGGATACTTTACCACGCAACGCCAATGGCAAGATCCTCAAACGCGATTTGAAGGCGCTATTCTAAGGCGGCGACAGGGGTGATTCATATTTGTTTTTGATGGCCCGGCGACCTATAAGATACCAAATCAAAATCAAAGGAATCTCCCATGCATCACGCCGATCCCGTCGTCATTCTTTCTTATGCCCGCACACCCATGGGCGCGATGCAGGGGGCGTTGGCTGACGTTGCCGCAACAGACCTTGGCGCGACCGCAGTAAAGGCCGCAGTGGAACGCGCGGGCGTCGATGGCGCGATGATAGAGCGCATCTATATGGGCTGCGTCCTGCCCGCAGGCTTGGGTCAAGCCCCTGCCCGCCAGGCTGCGATTAAGGCTGGCTTGCCCAAATCGGTGCAAGCAACGACGGTGAACAAAGTATGCGGATCAGGCATGCAAACTGTCATCATGGGTAGTGAGGCCCTCGCCGCCGGGTCGGTCGACTATGTCATCGCGGGCGGCATGGAAAGCATGACGAACGCGCCCTATTTATTGAAAAAGCATCGCAGCGGCGCACGCATCGGCCATGACACGGCCTATGACCATATGTTTTTGGATGGCTTGGAAGACGCCTATGAGGCTGGTCGCGCCATGGGCACATTCGCGCAAGACACCGCCAATGATTATCAGCTCACCCGCGAGGCGCAGGATGCGTATGCGATTGAATCGCTACGCCGCGCGCAAAAAGCGATTGCCGATGGCGCTTTCAAGCAGGAGATTGTCGCCGTAACCGTTGCCACCCGCAAAGGCGATGTCATTGTCGACACCGACGAACAACCTGGTAAGGGCATGCCCGACAAAATTCCCACGTTGAAAGCCGCCTTTGCCAAGGACGGCACGATTACGGCAGCAACCAGCTCATCTATCTCCGATGGTGCGGCGGCGCTTGTTCTGACGCGTCAGTCGGTCGCCGATGCCAATGGGCAAACACCCATTGCGCGGATCATTGCCCACGCTGCCCATGCTCAGGAACCATCAGCATTTACCACGGCACCCGTTGGCGCGATCAATAAATGCTTGGAAAAGGCGGGTTGGGCCATCGGTGATGTGGACCTGTTTGAAGTGAATGAGGCCTTTGCCTGCGTCGCCATGTTCGCGATGCATGATCTTGGTATATCACATGATAAAATTAACGTTCATGGTGGCGCTACCGCGCTTGGCCACCCCATTGGCGCGTCGGGGGCGCGGATCATCACAACCTTAGTCGCGGCACTGCAACGTCATGGCAAGACGCGCGGCATCGCATCCTTGTGCATTGGCGGCGGCGAAGCGACGGCGCTTGCGATTGAGCTGATCTAAACGGCTACAACGGGCGGCAATATGAATATCGTTTTCGTCCTTTTTGACAATGTAACGCAGCTCGATTTCACGGGGCCAGTCCAGTTTTTGTCGCGGTTGCCCGGCGCGCACGTGCATGTCGTTACCAAAGATGGCACAGCGGTCACGACCGACTGCGGTTTTTCAATCTTGCCGCGCTCCGGCTTTGCCGATTGTCCGCAAGCCAACATATTATGTGTGCCCGGCGGCCATGGCGTGCGCGATGCGATTGCCGATACCGCCCTTGTCGATTTTGTTCGGCAACAAGCCAAGGGTGCGGATTTTATCACCAGCGTGTGTACCGGCGCGTTTATCCTTGGCGCGGCAGGGTTGCTTCAAGGCAAAAAGGCAACCTGCCATTGGGCCTATACACAGTTGCTTCCCCTTTTCGGTGCAACGCACACGCCGGCACGCGTCGTGCATGATGGCAATCTGATAACCGCCGGTGGCGTCACCTCAGGCATTGATTTCGCGCTGAAACTTATTGCGACAGTCGCGAACGAAGATGTCGCAAGGACAATTCAATTGGCACTCGAATATGATCCCGCGCCTCCCTTCGGCGGCGGTTCCCTCGAAAGTTCTTCAGATGAAACTGTCGATAATCTGCGTGCGCGTGTTTACGACAAAGCTGCGTCCGAAATGAAAATGGCCATTCAACATATAATTTAATCCGTCGATTAAATTCATACTGGACGTGTGCGCGGCATCGGCATAGCCTCTTCTTTCGGGGGAGAGAGAATATGACAAAAAAGATTATGGCCGCTGCTGCATTGTTAAGCGCGGCATTGGTATTGGGTTCCTGCCAAAAATCGGCGATGGACTCGGACAATCCAGCCTTTGCCGCGATTGACGGTGCATATTTGAAAACCGGTGGTGACGGCTCCAACTGGGCGATGACCGGCTTTAATTATGATGAACAGCGGCACAGCCCGTTGAAGCTGATTAACGACAGCAATGTGCAAAATTTAGGGATCGCATGGTTTGCCGACTTACCAGATGCGCGCGGGCAAGAAGCAACGCCGGTGGTGGTCGATGGCAAAATGTTTATCTCCACCGCTTGGTCCAAGGTTTTTGCTTATGATGCCAAAACGGGCAAGCCATTATGGAGCTTCGACCCGCAAGTCGACAAAGCGCGCGGCGTCAAAGCCTGCTGCGACGTTGTCAACCGCGGGGTCGCTTTCTGGAAGGGCAGTGTTTTCGTTGGCACCATTGATGGTCGCCTAATTTCTCTCAATGCGAGCACCGGAAAACAGAATTGGAGCGCGCAGACGCTTGATCTCGAATCAAACGGCACCATCACGGGCGTCCCGCGTGTGGTAAAAGACAAGGTTGTAATTGGCTTTGGGGGCGCTGAATTTGGCGCACGCGGTTATGTGACCGCTTATGATGCAGCCACCGGCAAAAAGGCATGGCGTTTCTACACCACGCCAAATCCTAGAGGCGAACCGGACAACGCTGCCAGCGACAAAATCCTAAAGACAGCAGCAACCAAAACTTGGAGCGCGAAACCCAAAAAGGGAGACTGGCGTGAAAGCGGGGGCGGCGGGACCGTATGGGACGCAATTGTCTATGATGCCGAACTTGATCAACTGTATCTCGGCGTTGGCAATGGCAACCCGTGGAACCACGGTATTCGCTCCAATGGCGAAGGTGACAATCTATTCCTCTCGTCCATTGTCGCTCTCAAACCCGATACGGGCGAATATGTCTGGCATTATCAGGAAACACCCGCCGAAAGCTGGGACTATACCGCGACGCAGCCGATCATCTTGGCTACCGAAACGCGTGGGGGCAAGGAACGCAAAGTTCTTTACCACGCACCCAAAAACGGATTTTTCTTCACGATAGACAGGCTAAATGGCAAATTGCTTTCGGCTGACCCGTTCATTGACGGCATCACCTGGGCGACTGGCTACGACCTGAAAACCGGGCGTCCGATTGAAAACCCAGAAGCGCGTTATGAAAAAACCGGCAAGCTATATATGGCGAACCCGTCGGCACTTGGCGCGCATAATTGGCACCCGATGAGCTTTAACCCGGCAACGGGCTTGGTCTATATTCCAGCCATGTATATCGGCGGCGCGTATCTCCCGCCAATTGCACCAAATGAGATGGAGCGCAAAAAGCTTGGCTTTAACATCGGCGGCGCGATGGCGACGGCGGACCTTCCGAATGATGTCAATTTCGTAAAGGCGGTGAAGGCCGCCACCACTGGTAAATTGGTGGCGTTTGATCCCAAGACTGGGAAGGCTAAATGGACTGTTGACCATCCCGCATCTTGGAATGGCGGGACAATGACCACTGCTGGAAACCTGGTCTTCCAAGGCACGGCGATGGGCGAATTCCGTGCTTATGCTGCGGATACGGGTAAGCAGCTATATAATTTGAACGTGCAATCGGGCGTGCTGTCTGGCGCGTCCACTTACACCGTCGATGGCGAGCAATATGTGGCGTTCCTCACGAGCAAGGGCGGCGCTTTCCCCTTGGTGTCTGGTTACGCAGGGGCGACCAGTGCGGCGGTGCCAAACCTGCCGCGTTTGATCGTGCTTAAATTAGGCGGGAAAGTTGCCTTGCCCGCCTTGCCCGAAACGCCGCCTTATGTGTGGAAACCAACCAAGCAGTTTGGGACGCCAGCCGATATTGCAGCGGGCGGATCAAACTATCAACGTTATTGCCTAGTCTGCCACGGCCCCGGCGCGGTTGGCAACGGCGTACTGCCTGATCTGCGTAAATCCGGTACGATTGCTGATGCGGCAACTTGGAAATCCGTAGTCATCGACGGCATCTTGAAAAGCAATGGCATGGTCAGCTTTGGCAGCGTGCTTAGCCCCAAAGAAGCGGAGCAAATGCGTGCTTATGTGGTCAGCCGTGCGCATTATGCGAAGGCCAATGATGCGGCCTTAAGTGGCGGAACAAAAAAGGCAGCCAAGTAAAAATCTGCTGCCCATGAATCTGGCACCTGCCTAAAAATTAGGCAGGTGCCATTGCCTCATTCACCTAAAAATCGGCGATTTGTGCGCCACTCAATCTGGCACGATACTTGATAGAATAGCCCTATCATCCGCGCGCGCGAAGCTTATGCCTCACGCGCCATAAAAGGAAATGCCATGAAAAAGATCGAAGCGATCATAAAGCCGTTCAAGCTGGACGAAGTGAAAGAGGCGCTACACGAAGTGGGTGTATCTGGCATCACCGTCACCGAAGCCAAGGGCTTTGGCAGGCAGAAGGGCCATACCGAATTATATCGCGGTGCCGAGTATGTCGTCGACTTCCTGCCTAAGGTAAAGCTTGAGGTTGTTGTTGAAGACGGCCTTGCCGAACGCGTTGTTGAAGCGATCGCCGCTGCCGCGCAAACCGGCCGAATTGGCGATGGTAAGATTTTCGTTATCCCTGTTGAGACCGCGCTGCGTATCCGCACCGGCGAACGCGATAATGATGCCGTCTAAATAATCCAAATCACCAAAATAAAGACAAGCAAAAGAAGGAACACAAAATGGGCACTTCAGCCAAAGACATCATCAAACGCATTAAGGATGAGGAAATCGAGTGGGTCGATGTGCGCTTCACTGACCCCAAGGGCAAATGGCAACATCTGACAATGTGCGCAGGCGTTATTGGCGAAGATGAGTTGGAAGACGGTCTGATGTTCGACGGCTCGTCGATTGAAGGCTGGAAAGCGATCAATGAATCCGACATGATCCTGAAGCCTGATCTGGACGCCGTATATGTTGATCCATTCTCGGCTACGCCGATGATGATCATCTTCTGCGACATTGTTGAACCATCGACTGGCGAGCTGTACAGTCGCGACCCGCGTTCGACCGCCAAGCGCGCCGAAGCCTATCTGAAGACCACGGGCATTGGCGACACTGTCTATGTCGGCCCAGAGGCCGAATTCTTTATGTTCGACGATGTGCGTTTTGAAAACAGCTACAACTCGTCTTATTACAAAATTGACGATATCGAACTGCCAACCAACAGCGGCACGAAATATGAAAGCGGCAATATGGGCCACCGCCCACGCGCTAAGGGCGGTTATTTCCCCGTTGCGCCCGTCGACAGCGCTATGGACATCCGTGGTGAGATGGTTTCAACCATGTTGGAAATGGGTCTGCCATGCGACAAGCATCACCATGAAGTTGCCGCAGCCCAACATGAGCTTGGCCTAACTTTTGGTACACTGACGCAGACCGCCGACCGTATGCAGATCTACAAATATGTCGTGCATCAGGTGGCGCACGCATATGGCAAGACCGCAACGTTCATGCCAAAGCCCATTAAGGAAGATAATGGTTCAGGCATGCACACACATTTGTCGATATGGGAGGGCAAGACGCCGCTCTTCGCGGGAGATGGCTATGCTGGCCTGTCGGAAATGTGCCTGTTTTTCATCGGCGGCATCATCAAGCATGCCAAGGCGATTAACGCATTCTCTAACCCAACCACCAACAGCTATAAGCGACTGGTTCCCGGCTATGAAGCCCCTGTGTTGCTCGCATATTCGGCGCGCAACCGTTCAGCCTCTTGCCGCATCCCTTATGGCGCTGGCGCCAAGGCAAAGCGCGTCGAGGTTCGTTTCCCTGACGCAATGGCCAACCCATATCTGTGCTACGCGGCGCTGTTCATGGCTGGCCTCGACGGTATTCAGAACAAGATCCACCCGGGCGACGCCATGGACAAGAACCTGTATGACCTGCCACCGGCAGAACTTGCGCAGGTCCCAACTGTCGCTGGCTCACTGCGCGAAGCGCTTGATGCACTGGCCGCCGATCACGACTTCTTGTTGAAGGGTGACGTGTTCTCGAAGGACCAAATTGAAAGCTATATAGAACTCAAGATGGAGGATGTCGCACGTTGGGAAATGACACCAAGCCCCGTCGAATTTGATATGTATTATAGTTACTGACCCTAACGCATTGGATCAGTGCTAAAGGCTCGGCGGTTGTTAGACTGCCGGGCCTTTTTTTAGTTCAGGTACGCTTTACGATTGCTGTGTTACAAGCGATTGGTCGACGGATTGAGGCGTCGTTTTATCATCTGCTCTACACTTTACTTAAAGACCCCGGCGCGCCAGCTAACAGTTCGATCTGCGGGCCGAGGAAAAACGCAAGATCGTTCCATTCGAAAAATAGGCGCAACTAGCACCGCTTTGCGAAAGGGTGTGCCAGCGCGCTGACGCGTAATGCCAACGACCAAGGCTATCTGTTTGTCAAGATCAGGACATCCAGGCGCTGGCCATGATGATGAAAAGCAGAATAATTTCAATGTATTATAACTAACCAAACGGTGTACTACAAAGCCCATATAGTCTTTGGCAACTACCAAACTGGTTGGAGCAACATAGGGAAAAATATGGTATAAAGGATAGGTTGACACATCTAAAGCATAGGTTAACATTCAACCTAGCGATAATCCGAGTGATATCGCTAAAAGGGGGAGAAAAACATGGAAAATCTAACTTTTGGCCAATATTCATTGGTCTATAATGCATTTTCATTTACATTTGCCACCATGGCAGCAACCACTTTGTTTTTGTGGCTCGGCCGTTCACAAGTTGGCCATGCCTATAAGACGGCATTGACTATCTCGGGATTGGTCTGCGCCATCGCCGCTTATCATTACTTTCGCATTTTCCAGAGCTGGGAAGGTGCATATTCCATCGATGGCGGCGTAGTAACTGCCAGTGGCTATGCATTTAACGACGCTTATCGTTATGTCGATTGGTTGTTGACCGTGCCATTGCTATTGATCGAGCTCATCCTCGTGATGCGTTTGAGCCAAGACGAAACTGTTTCGAAGTCGTTCAAGCTCGGCGGCGCAGCGGCGCTGATGATCATCCTGGGTTACCCAGGCGAAATCGCAACCGACATCCCAACCCGCGTATTGTGGGGCACATTGTCGGCAATTCCTTTCGTCTACATCATGTGGCAGTTGTTCGCCGGCCTTGGTGCATCGATCAACAACCAGCCAGAAAATGTACGTGAACTCGTGAAGAAGGCCCGTTTGCTGACCTTCGCATCATGGGGTTTCTACCCGATCGTATATATGATTCCTTACACCAACCTGAGCGGTTCGGACGTAACCGTGGGCGTACAAGTCGGTTACACAATCGCTGACTTGATCGCAAAGGCAGGCGTTGGCATCTTGATTTACATGATCGCAGTTCGCAAATCGCAAGCCGAATACGGCGATAAGGTCTAGGGTTAAGAACTTGGACGTACGCCGCTTCGACGGCGTACATTCCTATATGATTACAATCTTATATCCGTATTTTGCAGGCGCAACATTTCCAAGAATGTTGCGCCTGTTTGCGTTGCCGGTGGCTACACTGCTGCTGGTTATCTTTGATCGCTTTTGGGGCGGTATTAACAGCGCGCATGCCAATATGTTGGCTGCTGTCGCAATCGTACTGGCTGGTATACCGCACGGAACGCTCGACGTTGAAATCGCCGCGACCCATTTCGGGCAAAAGGGGTTTTCTGGTAAGGCCAAAATAATTGCCGGATACCTTGGCTGTGCAGCCGCCATGGTGCTTTTATGGCTCCAACTGCCTGAGCTTGCACTGATTTCATTTCTCGTCATTTCAATTGTCCATTTCAGCCGCGATTGGCGCGACGGAGTCGACCCGTTTCTGGCCATGATGGTAGGATGGGCTTTGGTAGCATTACCCGCACTTGCCAGCCCTGACGATGTCGCAATGATATTCGCAGCGTTAACGGGCAGCTATAATGGCGCGGTGATAGCCGCGCTGCTTGGTGCCGCGTCGGTTCCAGCAGCGTTGGGCAGTCTCGTTTTTGCCTTTTGGGCATTCCGGCATGATGACGCGCAAAGTGCGATGGAGGTACTCGCCTGCATCGCAGCTGCCTTATTTCTGCCGCCACTTGTGGCATTTGCGATATTCTTCTGCGGGCTCCATTCGCCGCGGCACATGGCCGACGCACTGCGCGAGACAGGAAACCTGTCGCCATTGAAAAAGACCGCTATCATAATCGCGGTATTCGCGCTGTCATTGGGTCTGGGCGTTTTGATGTTCCTGTTTCAAGGCGATGTTCCCACTGACCTGGGAATCGTAAGGACAGCCTTCATTCTGATATCCACGCTGACTGTCCCGCATTTCATTCTTGAACATATTTTGTCTGACAAAGAACCCGCGTAAATCCGCCTGTTCAACGCCCTTGCCTCAATCGGCAAAGCGCGGCACATCATGCTGGTCTTAATCGGGAGTATATCATGAAATTCCGTGCCCTCATTCTGTGCAGCAGCTTTGCCCTTGTCGCCTTTTCATCCGCGGCGCATGCCAGATTGTCTGCGCCAGAGGCCAAAATGGTCGCGACCGTCGACGCGGAATATGAGCGATCTATCACCTTACTAGAAAAGCTGGTGAACCAGAATTCCGGCACCATGAATTTCCCAGGCGTCAAGACTGTCGGTGACATGATGCGGGCAGAACTGGAACCTCTGGGTTTCAAGGTAAAATGGATTGATATGGCCAAGGCCGGACGTTCGGGACATCTTGTCGCGACAAAGGCAGGTAAGAGGGGCACGAAGAGACTTTTGCTCATTGCCCATCTCGACACTGTGTTTGAGGCAGATAGCCCGTTCCAGACCTTTGTCCGTAATGGTGATAAAGCGGTTGGCCCGGGTGCGGGCGATGACAAGGGCGGCATGGTCGTCATCGTGTCTGCCCTGCGCGCGATGCAAGCGGCGGGCACGTTGAAGGACGCAAGCATCGAAATCCATATGACAGGCGATGAGGAGGATGCCGGCGACCCGATTGATGTCACGCGCGCGCCCTTAATCGCAGCGGGAAAAACAGCCGACGTGGCGCTCGATTTTGAGGGGCTTTCGATTGAGAATGGCAAGGACATGGGCGTTATATCGCGGCGGTCATCAAACAGTTGGAAATTGGAAGTGTCTGGTGTCACGGGGCACAGCTCCCTGATATTTGACACCATTTATGGCGATGGCGCGGCTTTTGAACTTGCGCGAATCCTGCATCGGTTTCGTACAGAGTTGCCCGAGCAGAATTTGACATTCAACGTCGGCCTGGTCGCGGCCGGACAGGAAGTGAATTTCGACAATGATGGTGTCCGCGTGAGTGCGAAAGGCAAAACCAACATCATTCCCGGCCTTGCCCTTGCGCGCGGCGATTTCCGGACTTTGTCTGAAGAGCAAAGCGCGCGTGTCCGCGCAAAAATGCTTGATATTGTTGCCGCATCAGCTCCGAAGACCAAAGCCACGATCAGCTTTGATCCGGGAAGCTACCCTGCAATGGCACCAACCGAAGGCAACAAAGCGCTTCTAGCTAATCTTAATGCCGTCAACCGCGACCTTGGCCTTGCTGAGCAGCCCGTGCTGGACCCGTTGAAGCGCGGTGCGGGCGACATCAGCTTCGTAGCCAATGATGTGGATGGTCTTGTAGGGCTTGGCGTTTACAGCAAAGGCGACCACGCCCCTGGAGAGACCGTCGATCTGGCGAGCATCAAGCGTCAAGCGAAGCGGGCAGCGATATTGATGACGCGGCTTTCCAGCGGGAAGTAATGTTGGCTGCAAGGCATTACACAGCCCATTTAAACGTGGCGTGTGCTCCCATATACAGTCGGCCTAGCATAGGCTCACCTCTGTCGGTCGAAAACGAAAGGCGCGATGGGCGCCAGCCTGCGCTGGAGGGACGGGGGTTTTGTCTTGAGTAACGCGGGTTGTTGAAGCTGGAGCGACCGTTTCGACTTTCATCGCACTAGCCAACCCAAAAACATTGGCCGGGCGTTTCAGACCCCGTCGCAGCGCGTAACCCAAAGAAAAAGGCGGCGCATTTCTGCACCGCCTCTTCAATGTCGATTAGTTGGAAGTCGTTAGACTACCGACCGTCACGCGCAGCCTTACCGAAGACGCGATATTGTTCGTTACCGACAAATCCAAACTTCGTGATGCCGCTGCGTTTCACAGAAACCAGTGCCTTATCAACGGTGTCATAAGGCGCCGTTGGGGCAGGCTGAAACTGAAGCTCCGGCTCTGGGTTCATGGACGTGGTCCGGACCAAATATTGCTCCATTTGCTGCAATGTCACAGGCGTGCCATTCCATTGAATAGTGCTGTCCGGCAGAATGATGATCTTGTTAATCACAGGATCAATCGGCACCTCGGGTGGAGGTGCATTAGGATCATTGACCGGAAGGTCAATATTTACGGCGTGCGAAACCGGGGGGATGGTGATCATCAGCATGATGAGGAGAACGAGCATGACGTCGATCAACGGCGTCGTGTTCATTTCCATCATCGGCTGGCCATCATCGTTACCGCCACTCATTGCCATGATGATTGCTCCTTAAATTGCTTACTGGACATTCGCGTTTTCGAATGGCGACGAAATGAAGCCAACGCGCGCGAAACCAGCCATTTGCATGGTGTAAATTGCACCACCGATGCAACGATAGGGCGTGTTAATGTCACCACGGATATGCGCCTCAGGCAACATTTCAGGCAGGATTTGTCCGGCAGCAGCGGCTTCTTCGCCACCAAGCTTTTCAAATTCAGCCTTCAGATGCTTTGCAGCGCGATCGACCAATTCCGTGGAATCGACCGGAGTAACATTCCAGTAAATACGGCACTCACCTCCAGGGTTTGCACCCTGATAGGCCGGGTCACCTGGATCACGTCCGCCGACATCAGTTGTCGTCACTGACAACAAAACATTTTCACGCTTTGCTTTTGTCGGTTCAAACTTGATGACCGGAATGTCCATCTTCACTGTCTGGATCGCAACCGGAATTGCAATAAGGAACACGATGAGGAGCACCAGCATGACGTCGACAAGCGGCGTCGTGTTGATGTCAGACATTGGCGTATCATTGCCGCCGCCTCCTGAACTGATTGCCATTGGCCAATCCTCTCTAACTAAATTGGGTCAAAAATCGAGCGCCAGCGCGAGCTGGCGGATGGGCTGCGCGCAAGCGCAGCCCTCACCCAATCTTACTTCTTAACCGCTGCTGGCGCTGGCTTGCCTGGTGCTGCAGCTGCAGGAACGGCAGGCTTCACGCGGCCACCCGAAGAGATGTAACCGAGTACATCATTCGAGAATGTCGCCAAGCTACGTGCGATAGTCTTGTTACGGGCCTGTAGCCAGTTGTAAGCAAGAACAGCAGGAACAGCAACGAACAGACCAATTGCGGTCATGATGAGTGCTTCACCAACTGGACCAGCAATCTTGCCGATGTCTGCCTGACCGGCGATACCGATTTTGATCAGTGCCGAGTAGATACCAATAACCGTACCAAGCAGACCAACGAACGGAGCCGTTGCACCAACCGTTGCGAGGAACGGAAGGCCGCTCGCCAACTTGTTGTTAATCGAATCTTCCGAACGAGCCATCGCACCGTGCAGCCAATCATGTGCTTCGATTGGATCAGTCAAAAGGACATGCTGCTTTTGTGCGGCGATACCATCGTCCACAACTTGACGATATGCGCTATTCTTGTCGAGCTTCGCAGCACCTTCTTCGAGCGTTGCAGCGCGCCAGAATTGCGCACGAACTTCTTTATACTGATTCATTACCTTCTGCTGTTCAAACAGCTTGGTGAACATGATGTAGAACGAGAAAACCGACATGATGACCATGACGATGAAGATCGACCATGAAATTGGACCACCTTCGTTCAGTGCAGGGATAAGACCGAATTGTGCGGCCACATCTGGGTTTGCGGCACCAGCCGCAGTCAGAAACAAAATCGACATTTTAACTACCTCTCAAAAAATAGAACTATCTAGCAAAAAAGACCC
>CAIPUN010000148.1 GCA_903868245.1 uncultured Sphingomonadales bacterium
ACGTCCATGGTGACTGTGCCGAGCTTCGGGTTTGGCATCAGGCCCTTTGGACCCAAGGTCTTACCCAAGCGGCCAACGATGCCCATCATGTCCGGCGTTGCAATGACGCGGTCATAATCGAGATTGCCAGCCAGCATATCTTCCATCAGGTCTTCCGCGCCGACTTTGTCAGCACCAGCAGCAGTCGCTGCAGTCGCCTTGTCGCCACGTGCGAACACGGCAACCTTCATTTCCTTACCGGTACCGGCAGGAAGCGATACCATGCCGCGAACCATTTGGTCAGCATGACGTGGGTCAACGCCCAAGTTCATCGCAACTTCGATGGTTTCGTCAAATTTGGCAGTCGCCAATGCCTTTATGGTCTTCAGCGCTTCATCAACGCTGTAGAGCTTGTCCGCGTCCAGATGCGCGAGCGACTTTGCTTTTTTGGTTAGCTTGGCCATGTTCTTAACCCTCCACAACTTCGAGGCCCATGGCGGTAGCCGAGCCTGCGATGATTTTTACGGCCGCGTCCATGTCGTTCGCGTTGAGGTCGGCCATTTTGATGGTCGCGACTTCTTCCAGTTGTGCACGGGTAATTTTACCAGCAGTCACCTTGCCTGGTTCTTTCGAACCGGACTTCAAACCCAAAACCTTTTTAATCAAAAAGGTCGCAGGCGGTGACTTCATCGCAAAGGTGAAGCTCTTGTCAGCAAAAACGGTGATCTTTGTAGGAATCGGCGTGCCTTTTTCGATGTCGGCGGTCGCCGCATTGAACTGCTTGCAGAATTCCATGATGTTCACGCCGCGCTGACCCAAAGCAGGGCCGATTGGCGGGGATGGGGTGGCTGAACCTGCAGGAACTTGCAGGCCGATATAGCCGTCAATTTTCTTTGCCATATATGGCGTCCTTTCATTCTTTCCCCAAAATTGCCGAGGCAAAAAAGGGTCAAATTAAGCGGTCAAACAGTCGAATCCAAATCTCTTTGGCAACAACCTCCCGCACGGGTTCTGCTGATTCTCATCAGTAGAGGGGCGCGAATAGTCTAAGACGATGCTTAAATCAACACACTCGTCGCCCTGATAAAGCAACAAGCTCGTCACCCCAAAACTACCGTCGCTCCAGCGTAGGCTGGAGCCTGTCGCGTTTCGCCGGATAGCGCTGCGCTTAGCTAATAGACGGGATGGGCCCCAGCCTGCGCTGGGGCGACGAAAAGAGTTCACACAGAGGCGCAGAGGAACAATTAAATGCCTCAGCGTGAATCAATTCACTTCATCAATTCAACTTCTTCAAAGTCCAGCTCGACCGGCGTTGCACGGCCAAAGATGCTGACCGATACCTTGACGCGGTTCTTGTCGAAATCGAGTTCTTCGACCAAGCCGTTGAAGCTTGCAAATGGGCCGCCAAGTACCTTGACCTGATCGCCAATTTCATAGTCGACCGAAACGCGCTTCTTGGGTGCGGCTTCGAGTTCCTGCTTCGTGTTCAGAATGCGGGCGGCTTCGGCTTCGGTGATAGGCTGCGGCTTGTTGCCCGCACCCAGAAAGCCAGTGACCTTTGGCGTGTTCTTGACCAAATGGTACACATCATCGTTCATGTTCAGCTTTGCCAGAACATAACCGGGGAAAAATTTGCGCTCGGCCTTAATTTTCTTGCCGCGACGTACTTCGGTAACCTGTTCGGTTGGAACCTCGACAGCTTCTACCAATTGCGAAAGGCCGATGCGCTCTGCCTCGGCCAAAATCTGGTCGCGAACCTTGTTTTCAAAGCCCGAATAAGCATGAATGATATACCAGCGTGCCATAATGTTATTACTTCCCCAAAACTCTACCGAGAGTCTGCGCTTAGCCTTCGGCGAGCGCCAGCAGTCCCTTTACGATTGCGGCAAACACCGCGTCGACGCCTAAAAAGAAGATGGCAAGGATGATTGTCATGATCAGTACCATGATAGCGGTCTGCACGGTTTCCTGCCTTGTGGGCCATACTACCTTGCCGATTTCGGTCCGCACCTGACGGATGAATTCACCGGGGCTATTCTTTGCCATATCGTTTCTTCCTGTTCGATCCCGAGGATAGCCGCCAGCGCTCCGACCGGCGGGTCGAGAGCGATATAGGTTCCTATTTCGGAAAGACTAGGCCTTTAGCGATGGATTCGCTGCAACGCAAGATGCCAAACAAACCTAGGCAAGTCCGTTTAGGAAAGCGCACTGGCCAAATAAGGAAACTGGAACAGCCTTGAACTATTGGGCTTTTGGGTTATCCCCCAATTGAACTTCACCAAGGAAACGTCCCAAATGCCATCTGGTCTTGCTGCTTTACTCGACGATATCGCCACAATTGCAAAAGTGGCTGCCGCTTCGGTGGATGATGTCGCGGCCGCAGCGGGTAAGGCGGGCAGCAAGGCCGCAGGGGTTGTCATCGACGATACCGCCGTGACGCCGCAATATGTCACGGGGTTCACGCCTGACCGCGAATTGCCGATCATCTGGCGCATTGCCAAAGGGTCATTCTTTAACAAGCTGGTGATCATCTTGCCGGTTGCCTTGATGCTCAGCCTGTTTTTGCCATGGGCGATTACGCCAATCCTGATGCTGGGCGGCGCTTATTTGTGTTTTGAAGGCGCGGAAAAAGTGTGGGAAAAAATTGCCCCGCATGAGGAAGAGAGCCTCCTGGAAGAACTGGCTGAGCTAACCAGCAGCGAACATGAAGCGGCGATGGTCAAAGGGGCCGTGCGCACCGATTTCATACTGTCCGCCGAAATCATGGCGATTGCCCTCAATGAAGTAAAAAGCCTTGCCGAAACATCCATCTGGTTGGAGGCAGGGACATTGGCCTTTGTCGCCATCGCCATCACCATCGCGGTCTATGGCGTCGTTGGCCTGATTGTGAAAATGGACGACATCGGCCTGCATATGGCGAAGCACGAAAATGGCGCTTCACAAGCTATTGGCCGCGGCTTGGTAAAGGGCATGCCGAAATTGCTCGCCGCCTTGTCGACCATCGGCACCGCCGCGATGTTGTGGGTTGGCGGGCAGATCATCGTCCACGGCTTCGGCATCCACCCAGCGGAGTTTTTAGGCCTGTACGAAGGCGCGCTGGCGTGGGTCGCAGATGCAGCATTGAGCGGTGTTGTCGGCCTTGCTATCGGCGCTGTGATTGTGTTGGCGCATCATATGGTTGCCAAGCGCAAGGCACGTTGAGGCGGAAGCCAGTCACCATTTCTAAATATGAAAGAAAATGGCAGGAGTTGTGCGGAAACTTTGGCTGTTTCCTGGGGGTTACAGGCCATCGTGCCAAGCATTTTTATCGTCATATTGGCACGGTTCCTTTCCGTTATCGTGATAATCTGACTAACAGAACTAGTGGGACTTCAAATCTTCAAGACGTTTGCTGGTATGATAACTGAAGGGCAGCTTTCCCGGAATATTTATAGAAAGCCGACTGTCCGAATACGACCCAACTGCAGACCTTCGGGTAGACCTTTAACTACTCCAATAACTCAGCGTGGCTGCATTAACCCTTTTCGGGCGCTGGCGACAAAGATGGCCATCAAAAATCCCCCCGATGTTAGTGCAACCAGCGCAAGGGGCGTTGGCGCTGTAACAAGCCCTAGCCATGATGCAGATCCCCATATCAGGGTTACCAAACCAACGCCAGAAAAGGCAATATTTCCAGCATCGCGACTGAGCTGTAACAACATCTCGTCATAAAATTTCCAATCGCGGATCGATATTGCAATCAACAGCGCCAGCGCCGCGAGCAATCCGCCCATGGCCGCTGAACGCGATATTGGCCCACCCGGTCCGGCCATGGTTATCAGCATCAACGCCGCCCCCAATGCGATCATGCAAATTGCTGATCCGCTCAAAATGCGGCTCTGGTCGCGGATTTCGTCTGCATCCTCAACATTTAGAATGCTGGCCCCTAATTTGGGCGCCATCAAGCCAAAACCGCAGATTACGCCAATCAACAAATAGATGAGGCCAACAGTGCCGACAGCCAACTGGTCGCCTGCCATATTTTTAGCACCTAGAAGGCCCAAGCCAAAATAGCTGGCAAGTCCGCCAACCAAGCCACCAACAATCAATTGGAAAGCCAGTTTGCGACCCCGTTGCATTTTCACTTCCGATGCCGCGCTTTTCTTGATGGTCATCTTAATTCCCTTCTGCTTCCCAATGGTCGATAAAAATGTCCGGTACTTGGCAGACAAACAATTTCGCCATCCGCATAGCGAGCGGAAGACTGGGGTCATATTTGTCAGTTTCAACGGCGTTTATTGTCTGCCGCGACACACCCAGCTGCCGGGCCAATTCACCTTGGCTCCACCCAGCTGCCTCGCGATAGTCTTTCAAACGGTTTTCCAACTCGCACTCCTTGATGACAAGAGTTCTTTACAGTTCGAACATTTGCCTGTCAAGAAATCTTGTCATCTGCGAAAGATCGGATGCTTGGTCGGTGACTGCTGCTATTGGTTTCGATGTCCTTACAGCGGACAGACAGCATTCCACCCAATACTCGCCGAAGCGGTCAGGCCGCGGACGACAACATTGCGGACATCGGACAGTTGTGCGAATATTGTAAAATGGAAGGGAAACATATTCTGGCAATTGTGCTTGGCGCTCTTGTCGCAGGTATCGCTATCGAGGCGCGGGTAAAGAAGTAAGAATATCGTGCCAAAATCGTGCCAAAGCCTACAAAATCTGTCACGATATTGGCACGATCAAAATTCTCTGGCGGAAACCCCCAGAAAACAGTGAAAGAAAATGGCAGGAGTTGGGGGACTCGAACCCACGACCCTCGGTTTTGGAGACCGATGCTCTACCAACTGAGCTAAACTCCTGCACTCCGCTTTTCAGCGAAGAAGGGTGCCCTTAACCCCGATATGCGAACGGGGCAAGTCTGCTTTCGACAATATCGCGCTAGAAACTCATCTCATCATAGACGCGCGACACATCGCCGCCCCATTCGCCATGATATTTTTCAAGTAACACTTCGGAAACGGTTTTGCCGCTGGCTACGATTTCGCGCAACGGGTCGAGATATCCGGTTTCATTATCACCGCTGGCGTTGAGGCAATTGCGCGCTGCCAAGCCAGATGACGATATGTCGAGAATGCGTCCCGCCAAATCCAGCAGCTTACCGCCGCCCGGTATCGCGGCGTTTAGGCCTTGTGCGGGGACGGCATTGCGCAGCGCCTCGCGCTCTTCCATAGTCCAATGCTTGACCTCGTCCCATGCGGCGTCCAAGGCCCCTTGATCATAGAGCAAGCCGACCCAGAAAGCGGGCAAGGCACAGATGCGGTTCCAGGGGCCGCCATCGGCCCCGCGCATTTCCAAAAAGCTTTTCAACCGCACTTCAGGAAAAGCGGTAGACATATGGTCTTCCCAGTCGCTGACCCTGGGCTTTTCGCCGGGTAGCACCGACAATTCGCCCTTGAGGAAATCGCGGAAATCAAGACCCGCCGCATCGATATATTTGCCGTCGCGATAGACGAAATACATCGGCACTTTGAGCATATAGTCGACATATTGTTCATAGCCGAAATTGGCATCGAACACGAACGGCAACATGCCCGTGCGCTGCGGGTCTGTGTCGGACCAGATGTGGCTGCGGTAAGAAAGAAAGCCGTTTGGCTTGCCTTCCAAGAAGGGCGAGTTTGCGAACAACGCGGTCGCCAGCGGTTGAAGCGCGAGCGAGGTGCGGAACTTGTGCGCCATGTCGGCTTCGCTTGCATAATCAAGATTGACCTGAATCGTGCAGGTGCGCAGCATCATGTCGAGTCCCATGCTGCCAACGCGGGGCATATGCCGCAGCATGATGTCATAGCGCCCCTTGGGCATGATCGGCAGTTCTGCGCGCGTCTTATCGGGCCACAGTCCTAATCCCAAAAAGCCGGTGTTGGTCTTGTCGCCAATGGCCTTGACCTGTTTCAAATGCCGACCGGTTTCGGCGCAGGTTTGGTGCAGGTTTTCCAACGGCGCGCCCGATAGTTCGAGCTGCCCCGCGGGTTCAAGACTGATGGCACCGTCGCTACCGCTCATCGCGATAACTTTGCCGTTTTCGTAAACCGGTTCCCAACCAAATTCGGTCATCGCCATTAACAGATCGCGAATACCGCCCGGTTCATCATAAGACGGGGCATGATGGTCGGCACGATTATACACGAATTTTTCATGTTCGGTGCCAATGCGCCAACGGTCCTTAGGCTTTTCACCCTTGGCAATTGCGGCGACCAATTGATCGCGCGTTTCGATGACGGGATCAATACGGTTGGAAACGGTTTTTGTGCTCATCGCGCGGGTTTAGAAATGTCGCGGCGATATTGCCAGTAGATTAATGTTATCCCGTTATGCAGTATTGATCGCGTAGGTCGCGGCGTCAGTTAAGCTGACCAATCACCATTCTTTGCCATCCAGATGGAAATAGCTGATATAGCCGCCGTGTCGGCTCGCAATATTCTTGGACCAAGCGAAACGGGGCGGGCATTTGGATGCGCGCGAATACAGGCATTTTCGCTATCGGTGAAGCCGCCTTCGGGCCCAATCAATATCGCGGCTGGTCCTGCTTTTATCCCTTCCAGAAACGGTTCCCCACCGCGTTCGTCGCAGAAATATAAGATGCGCTCGGCTGGCCAATCCTTCAACAACGCATCCAGTTTCGTGAGCGGTGCAATTTGCGGCAAAGCAGTGCGTTCGCATTGCTCGGCCGCTTCAATCATATGCGCGCGCAGGCGGTCATCCTTGACCTTATCGACCACGCAACGCGCGGTCAGCATGGGGACAAAGCGCGCCACACCCAATTCGCACGCCTTTTCGGCGATCCAGTCAAAGCGGTCCTTTTTGATCAAAGCTTGAGCGATCCACAAATCAGGTGTCGTTTCGCGGTCGCGGAGCTTTGCCTCGACGGTCAGGTCAAGGTCGCGCTTGCCGATGCGCGTGACGGTGGCGAGATATTCGCCCGTAATGTCATCGAACAATTTGACAGGCGCGCCTTCTTTCAGGCGCATCACACCCAACAGATAATGCGCGCTGTTGCCGGATATGTTCAGGATCGTTCCAAGCGCCAGCATTTGTTCCACAAACAAGCGCGGCGTTGATTTTGGGGGCCAGGCGGGTGTTGCGGGCATGGCTTGCCTCTACCTGCAAAACCGAGTGCCGTCATCTGCGAACTTACGCGCGTTCAACTTCGCAGATGACGGGCCGGATAAATTTTGGCAGGGCCAATGACATGACTTCCAAACTTGTCCCCGATAGCGAATATACCGGCATCATTGCCCTGTTGCCGGTCAAGCTGCGCGCCTTGGTACTTTTGGCGCGGTTCGACCGTCCGATTGGCTGGTGGCTGTTGTTCTGGCCCTGTATATTCGGGCTGGCGCTTTCGGGCGGTCTTGTTTCACGCTGGGACTTGGCATGCTGGATGTTGCTCGGCGCGATTGTGATGCGCGGGGCAGGGTGCGTGTATAATGATATTGTCGACCGCAAGCTGGACGCGCAAGTGACGCGCACGGCATCGCGGCCATTACCAAGCGGTGATGTGAGCGTGCGCGGCGCGTGGGCGTTCCTGCTTGGTTTATGCGCACTTGGCTTGTTGGTGCTGTTCCAGCTTCGGTGGGAGGCGCAGATTATCGCTTTAAGCAGTGTTCTTCTGGTTGCGGCCTATCCCTTTATGAAGCGGATCACCTGGTGGCCGCAAGCCTGGCTCGGGCTGGTGTTTAGCTGGGGCGCATTGGTCGGTTGGGTCGCGATCATGGGGCAAGCTAATGCGGCGATGTTCTGGTTGTATGCTGGCACGATATTCTGGGTCGTCGGCTATGACACGATGTACGCGATGCAAGACCGCGAAGATGACGCGTTGGTCGGAATTAAATCGAGCGCCTTGCGGCTTGGTGGCAGTGTCCGGCTGGGCGTCGCGGCATTCTATATTTTGACCATAATTGGCTGGGGCATGGCGATCTGGAGCGTTCGGCCCGAAAAGCAGGCCTTGGTTGCGCTTCTTCCGGTCGCCTTTCATCTGTGTATGCAAGTCGCATCGCTGAAATCCGATGGCAGCAACGCGCTCGGCCATTTCCGTTCAAACCGCGTGGCCGGTTTACTGGCGGCGCTTGCCTTTTTGGTCGTTGGCGCGGCCGGAAAATATTAAGGAGAGAATTATGGAACATCGTCGCATCGGCAAAAGCGCCATTTACGTATCCGACATTTGCATGGGTACCATGACCTTTGGGTCGCAAACCGATGAGGCGGAGGCGCATCGCATTCTCGACAAATGTCTGGATGCGGGCATCAACTTTTTCGACACCGCCGAAGGCTATCCCGTGCCGCCCGACATTAAATGGGTTGGCCGGACAGAGGATATTGTCGGCCGCTGGATGAAGGGTAAGAACCGCGACGCTATCATCATGGCGACGAAGGTTTCGGGGACAAGCCACACATGGTTCAAATCCCCCAAGCGCGGCGGCATGACGACGCTGGACCGCCACAATATCATCACCGCAGTCGAAGAAAGCCTGCGCCGTCTACAGACCGATTATATCGACCTGTAGCAAACGCATTGGCCCGACCACGGCCTTGCTTATGACGAAACGATGGAAGTGCTCGACGATCTGGTGCGGTCGGGCAAGGTGCGGGTCTTGGGTTGTTCGAACGAGACCAGCTATGGCCTGATGAAGTCGCTGGCGACATCCGAGCGGCTGGGTACGGCGCGCTATCACAGCATCCAGAATAATTTCTCGATCAACAACCGCCGGTTTGAGGATGAGCTGAAACAAGTCTGCCGTCAGGAAGGCGTGTCCTTGCTGCCTTACT
>CAIPUN010000149.1 GCA_903868245.1 uncultured Sphingomonadales bacterium
ATTTGCCGGTAATCAGGCGACACGGCGGACCAAAACGGCGGATGACTATATCCTTGCCGGCCATCATGCGCCGGTCTGGCTGGTGGCGGTGTCCGTTCTGTCGACGAAGCAGTCGGCGGCAACATTTCTCGGCGCCCCCGATAACAGCTATCGCGGCGATTATAGCTATCTCACAAGCAACTTCGCTGCGATCATCGCTGCCTTTCTCGTTGCCCGTTTCCTAATCCCGCGATTCTACGCAATCGGTGCGACCACAGTATATGAATTGCTGGAAACACGGTTTGACGCGACCGCGAGACGCGCCGCGGCGGGGATGTATCTCGTCGGTCGGATCTTGGCGAGCGGCGCGCGGCTATATCTTGCCGCTATTGCGGTTTCGATGATCATCTTCCTGGATGTCGAGCCGCAACATATCATTATCGCATCTGCGATGCTCGTCGTCTTCGGTATTGCCTTCACATTGTTCGGTGGTCTGAATGCCGTTATCTGGAGTGACCTGGTGCAAGTCGTGCTCTACCTCGGTGGCGCGGTGCTGGTGTTCATCTTTTTGCTGGTGAAAATTCCTGCACCCGCGCCGGAAATCTGGGCGGCGCTTCAATCTTCGCCGGACGGAATGGACAAGCTCCGTTTGTTTGACTGGTCGTTCGACTTTACCAAGCCGTTTACTATTTGGGCAATCCTGACCGGATTGGTGCTGCTCAATATCGGCAATGCGGGCCTTGATCAGGACACGACGCAGCGCTTTCTCGCATGCGAAAACGCCCAATCGGGTAAACGCGCGCTGTATGCGAGCATGTGGGCGGCAATCCCAGTGGTAGCGTTATTCATGGCGATAGGATCGCTGCTCCACATTTTCTACAACCGCCCCGACCTGATGGGTGTTAGCGTTGGCGCGACCAACGCGTTCGCAGGCGAAAAAATCACGGTCTTCATGTCTTTCATCCTGTCCGAAATCCCGCCTGGCTTGCGTGGGCTGGTCACCGTCGGCGTCATTGCAGCGGCGGCGATAAATTCAGGGCTCATTTCAATGTCGGCGGTGGTCGTGAATGATTTTTACCGGCCTTGGCTCGAACGGCGTCGCCCACCTTCAAACGCGCAGCATTATGTCAATGCCGGTCGTGTGGCGATGATATTGCTCGCGCTTGCGCTGTTCGCGATGTCGATATTATGTTTCTATTGGCAGCGTTATAGCGATACGCCTTTGCTCGAATTTGTCCTCGGCGTCATGGTCTTTGCTTATTCGGGCTTGCTGGGTGTCTATGCTACCGTGGTGTTTACAAAGCGTGGGGCGACATGGTCGGTGATTGCCGCGCTGCTGGCTGGTTTTGTCACAATCTTGCTGCAGCAGCATTATGTCGTGGACAGTCTTGGTCTGCCAATGGCGTGGAAGGCTCTGGCCTTCCCATGGCAATTATGCATCGGGACGGCGGTCGCCTTTGGTGTGTGCTGCTTGGGTCGTGATATCAAGGATAGATCAGATAACGCGCGCGTAATTGCTTAAAAGCGTCCAGCCCTTGTTGCCATTGACGTTCGATATCGCGGATGGACTTTCCGTCCAGAATACCTTTACGGACACTGTCGGTTCCTGCCAACTGGTCGAAAAAGCGCGGCGCGCCGGGGCTGAATTCAAACGTATCCGGGTACAACTCATGAACCGTCTTCACCAAAGCGATGCCGGTGCGGAATGGCTGGAATGTTGTACGGTCGGTAGGGATGACCCACACGCCGTGACACTGCTGTCCGGCATATTTGGAAAAATTAGGTGTAAAGGAGATAAGCTTGAATTCGACACCGGGCAATCCGATCGCATTCAAGCGTTCCGCCAGTGTCGCGCTATCAATGAAAGGTGAACCGATATATTCGAAAGGTTTTTCGCTACCCCGCCCTTCGGAGATGTTTGTGCCTTCGAACAACGCCGTGCCGGGATAAACGGCTGCGGTTTGGGGTGAGCGCATATTGGGCGAGGGCGGTACCCAAGGCAAATCCCAACCGAAATATGGCGCCAATTCGCGATTCCAGCCGCGCATGGGAATGATACGAAGGCGCGTGCGCAGCTTATCCTCGCCGACGAACATCTGCGCGAGCTCGCCGAAGGTCATACCGTGACGTACCGGCATGGCAAAACTTCCAACGAAAGAGGCAAATGCAGGTTCGAGCACTGGTCCCTCGATCATTACACCGCCTTGCGGGTTGGGACGATCCAGCACGATTACCTCGGCCCCCGATGTCTCTGCAGCGCGCAATATGTACAAAAGCGTCGAGGAATATGTATAAAAACGCGTACCCACATCCTGCAGATCGACGAGCACAATATCAATGCCTTGCATCATCTTTGCCGTAGGTATTTTGGTTTCACCGTAAAGGCTGTGGACTGGCAAGCCGGATTTGGGATCGATGTCCGAAGCTACTTTCTCTCCCGCTTGTGCCACGCCGCGCACACCATGTTCCGGGCTAAAAAGCGCGACAAGATTGATGGCAGGATGCGCGCGCAGTAGATCAACGTTGCGGACGCCTTTGCGATCAACGCCGGTCTGGTTGGTTAACAATGCGACTCGTTTTCCCTTGAGCGACTCCAGTCGGCCGGACAGTAAGACTTCAATTCCGGGGGTGATATGCCGGATGGGAGCGGCGCGCGATGTGACGGCGCTTAGGGCTTTTGGCTGGACCGGTTCCGCCGCCACGGCGGCCATTGGAAGCAGCGCAATAACAAAGGCCAAAAATATTCGCATCATGAAAGGCTATTGGATAACGGCCTGCGCCGCAAAGAAAAAGGGCCAGAGGTTTCCCTCCAGCCCCTTTTTTGTCCGGTGTAACGCAGCGCGTTATACGCCAGCGACGTCTGCCAGATCAATCTTAAGGCCTGGGCCCATCGACGAGCTGATCGCCACGCGGCGGACATATTTGCCCTTTGATCCGCTTGGCTTGTTCTTGATGACAGCATCGACCAATGCGTCGAAATTCTTGCGCAGGTCGGAATCGGAGAAGCTTTTCTTACCGATGCCGCTGTGGATGATGCCTTGCTTTTCAACGCGGAATTCAACCTGACCGGCCTTTGCCGCCTTAACGGCTTCAGCGACGTCCATGGTGACGGTTCCAAGCTTTGGATTCGGCATTAGGCCCTTTGGGCCCAAGGTCTTACCCAAGCGGCCAACGATGCCCATCATGTCCGGCGTTGCAATGACGCGGTCATAATCGAGATTGCCAGCCAGCATATCTTCCATCAGGTCTTCCGC
>CAIPUN010000150.1 GCA_903868245.1 uncultured Sphingomonadales bacterium
CATTGGCTTTTTGCGCCAGCGCCAGGGGAACGACGCCCACCGCGTCCATTAGTCCCGTCACGCCTCGACGATGACGATTATGGTGACGCACCCGTGATTGCCGCCATGCGTAAAGCGGCGGAACGTGGCAAGCTTATCCATGCATTGCTTGAACGCATCACTGACGATGTGTCACTGCAAAAGGCGGAACAATATTTGGCGGCGCAAATGCCCGATCACGACATTGATCAGAGCCAGCTTATCGCCGAGGTGCGCGGCATCGTGGGCAACCCGGTATGGGCAGCTTTCTTTGGCCCCGCCGCCCGCGCTGAGGTGCCCTTGGTCGCGGTGGTGGGCGAAATGGTCATCAATGGCCGTATTGACAGGTTGTTGGTTGAACCAGGTCTGGTGCGCGCCATCGATTTCAAAACGGGCCGGCAAGTGCCGCAAGATGAAAGCGGCGTGCCCGCCGCGCATTTACGGCAGATGGCGCATTATCGTGCCGCATTGCAGACGATCTTCCCGGCGTCGCGTATCGAAGTATCGCTGCTGTTCACGCACGCACCGCGCTTCATCACGCTGTCAGACGCTATATTGGCACCTTATTACCCTACCTCCTGACAGGAGAAGCAAAACTATTACTTATGGTCCTTGTCAGCCCCCCGAAGCGGCAATACATGGGACATAATAAAGGAGATATACATGGCTACGAAATCCGTCGGCGACAATGACTTCGCCGCAACTGTGCTGGCATCAGGCAAACCCGTTTTGGTCGATTTTTGGGCCGAATGGTGCGGCCCATGCAAGATGATCGGCCCAAGCCTTGAAGAAATAAGCGAAGAGCTTGCCGGACAGGTCGAGATCGTGAAGCTGAACATCGACGATCATCCGGATACACCCGCCAAATATGGCGTGCGCGGGATTCCAACGATGATCCTGTTCAAGGGTGGCGAAATTGCGGACACAAAGGTCGGCGCCGCACCTAAGGCGCAACTGAAAAGCTGGCTCGAAGCCGCGCTTTAACTGCGATAATCGGCGTTGATGCTGATGTAACCGTGGGTCAGGTCGCATGTCCACACTGTGGCGTGCCCCGATCCAAGGCCGAGATCAACGCCGATTTCTATTTCTTTTTGCTTGAGATGACGCGTGACTGGCGCTTCATCATAATCGGCCACTGCCAACCCATTTTGCGCGACTAAGGTCGAACCAAAGCGGATCGAAAGCGTGTCGCGGTTTGCCGGTTCTCCCGCTTTACCAACGGCCATGACAACGCGCCCCCAATTGGCATCCTCACCCGCTATTGCCGTTTTGACCAAGGGTGAATTGGCAATCGCAAGGCCCACACGCCGGGCGCTGTCGTTGCTGACCGCGCCGGAAACTTGGATCTCGATGAATTTCTGCGCGCCTTCGCCGTCCCGCACTACGAGATGCGCCAATTGGCGACAGACATCGCCCAGCGCGGCTGCAAAGGCGTCTGCTCCGACATCATCAAATGAGGTTAACCGCGCATTGCCTGCCTTGCCTGTAGCAAAAGCAAGCACTGTGTCGCTGGTTGACGTGTCGCTGTCCACGGTAATGCAGCTAAAACTGGATTGATTGGCGGCGGACAAAAGCTGTTGCAAGAACGCCGCATCGATGGCGGCGTCGGTGAAGATATATCCCAACATCGTGGCCATGTCCGGCGCGATCATGCCTGAACCCTTGATTATGCCGACAATCTGTACCTTACGGCCATCAACCATTGCGCTGGCGGTTGCGCCCTTGGCAAAGGTGTCGGTGGTGCCGATGCCATAAGTGACATCCTCCCAACTGCATGGCGCAGCATCAAAAACCGCTTGAAGACCGGCCTGCGCCTTATCGATGGGCAAAGGCACGCCAATGACGCCGGTTGAAGACACGAATATCTCTGTTGCGTCGCAATTCAAATGCGCCGCAACCTGTTCCACAATAACGTCGACCGCATCTTTGCCCCGCTGCCCGGTGAAGGCGTTGCTGTTGCCCGCGTTCACGACCAGCGCGCGCGCACTACCATGCCGCAAATGCGCACGGCACAGGTCAACCTCCGCCGAACAGCATAAATTTTGCGTGGTTACGCCCGCAACCGTGGTGCCAGCGTCAAACGTCACATAGCTCAGGTCACAGCGGTCCCATTCCTTATACCCCGCACGGGCCACACGCGGTGTCGCGCCATCAATGGCGGGCATGATAGGAAAAGGAATAGAGAGAGGAGAAGTGCTAGACAAGTATTTGGAACCTTGTAATAAATTCAGAAATTTCTGGAGGGCTTCTAGATGTTGCATTTCGTTTATCTGCTGGCCGCTATGGGCGCAACCGACAATGCACATGAAACAACGTGCTTCGGGATAGACGGGGGTGCTTTGTGTCCCTATATGCGTCGCAGCACCTCATAAGGTACAATATGCGTTTACTGATTTATCTTCTGGCGATGATGAGCGGATTTTCCGCTGCGGAGGCGGCGCGTCCGGTGTCCTCTGCGTCTGCGTCAGTCGATACCGCGGTTGCACAGGCTTATGTTGCCGCTGCTGCGTTTGAGGCTGTTGCTGCTTCCGAACCATTGGTGCGTGAGACAGCGAAGGCGCGGGTCTCACTTGCGCCCGCCGTTGGTGAAGCGCACCCTGTTGCTGTAACGCCCGATACACCGGTTGATCGGCACGATATCATTTTAGGTTAGGCTTTTTGCACCCTTTTGGGTGCGTTCAATAGCTACCTACCGCGCGCCATTTGTGTGCGTATCCCAAAATATAATGAAGGAATTATCCATGCTCGGCGGATTTGCCAAAGCCATATTCGGGTCGTCGAACGACCGTTACGTCAAATCGATTATGAAGATCGTTGATAAGATCAACGCGCTTGAAGTCGACATCGCCGCCATGGACGATGAGCGTCTGAAAGGTCAAACGCAGTTGTTCCGTGACCGCTTGGCCGCAGGCGAAACGCTTGACGATATCCTGCCGGAGGCGTTTGCCACTGTGCGCGAAGCATCAAAGCGGGTCATGGGCATGCGCCATTTCGATGTGCAGATGGTCGGCGGCATTGTTTTGCATCGCGGCGAAATTGCCGAAATGCGCACAGGTGAAGGTAAAACCTTAACCGAAACATTGGCATGTTATCTCAACGCGATTGAGGGCAAGGGCGTCCATGTTGTGACCGTCAATGACTATCTGGCCCGCCGTGACGCGGAATGGATGGGTAAGATCTACGGTTTCCTTGGCCTGACCACGGGTATAGTCGTTCCAAACATCGCGGAAAATGAGCGTCGCGACGCGTATGCATGCGATATTACTTATGCGACGAACAACGAACTTGGTTTCGATTATTTGCGCGACAATATGAAATATGAACGCGCGCAAATGGTGCAGCGCCCTTTTAATTTCGCAATCGTCGATGAAGTCGATTCGATCTTGGTCGATGAAGCACGGACGCCATTGATCATTTCGGGTCCGACCGACGATAAGTCCGAGCTATATATGCAGGTCCATGCAATCGTGCTCCAGTTAGACGAGGGCGATTATGAGAAGGACGAAAAGAGCCGCAATGTCACGTTGACCGAAGATGGCACCGAGAAGGTGGAACGTCTGCTTGAGGACGCTGGCTTGCTGACCGGTTCTAATCTGTATGATTATGAGAATACCTTGGTCGTGCACCATCTGGATCAAGCGCTCAAAGCCAATGTGATGTTCAAGCGCGACATTGATTATATCGTCAAGGACGGCAAGGTCATTATCATTGACGAATTTACAGGGCGCATGATGGACGGACGCCGTTGGTCCAACGGCCTGCACCAAGCGGTCGAAGCCAAGGAAGGCGTCGATATTGAGCCTGAAAACCAGACGCTGGCGACCATTACGTTCCTAAATTATTTCCGCATGTATCCCAAATTGTCCGGGATGACGGGCACTGCGGCCACCGAGGCCGGCGAGTTTCATGAAATCTACAAGCTCAACGTCG
>CAIPUN010000151.1 GCA_903868245.1 uncultured Sphingomonadales bacterium
CCGCCGCCGGTGCCGCCCATGGTGAAGCTTGGGCGAATGATTGATGGCAGGCCAGTGCGTTCAAGAACCTCGAGCGCTTCTTCCATCGAATGCGCGATACCCGACCGCGCCGATTCCAGACCGATTTTGGTCATCGCGTCGCGGAACTTAATCCGGTCCTCAGCCTTGTCGATCGCTTCTGCATCCGCGCCGATCATCTCAACGCCATATTTTGCGAGCGTGCCGTCGTTGAACAAAGCCAAAGCCACGTTCAACGCGGTCTGCCCGCCCATTGTCGGCAATACCGTATCTGGGCGCTCTTTTTCGATGATCTTGGCGACGATTTCGGGGGTGATCGGCTCGACATAAGTCGCATCGGCCATATCCGGGTCGGTCATGATCGTCGCCGGATTGGAATTGACGAGAATGATGCGATAGCCCTCTTCGCGCAACGCCTTGCACGCCTGCGTCCCCGAATAATCAAATTCGCACGCCTGCCCGATTATGATGGGGCCAGCGCCGATAATGAGGATCGATTTTATGTCAGTGCGTTTGGGCATATACTACCTGTCGCTTGAGAATATCGGCCGCAGCAGACGTGCTACTCCAGGAACCGTCCACATACTGGACGACAACATATTCCCATTGCTGTGGAACATTCGGAGCGATCATCCCATCATCTCCGCGAACTTCTCGAACAGATAATGGCTGTCCTGCGGGCCGGGTGAGGCTTCTGGGTGATATTGCACCGAAAACGCTGGCTGGTCGGCGAGTTCAAAGCCGCAATTGCTGCCGTCGAAGAGGCTGATATGCGTTGCCTTCGCATTGGCGGGCAATGTTGCGGCGTCCACTGCAAAGCCATGGTTCATACTGGTGATTTCAACCGCACCGTCGCTGAGGCGCTTGACCGGATGGTTCGCGCCGCGATGCCCCTGATGCATCTTCTCGGTCTTCGCGCCAACGGCGAGGCCAAGCATCTGATGCCCCAGGCAAATGCCGAACAAGGGCTTTTTCGTTTCCAACCATTTTTGGATAACTGGCACGGCATATGCGCCCGTCGCGGCGGGGTCGCCGGGGCCATTCGACAGGAACAGGCCATCGGGCGCGTGGGCCATGATCTCATCAAAGGTTGCGGTGGCCGGCACAATGGTCACATCGCAGCCTACATCCACGAGGTTGCGCAGGATGTTGTGTTTGATGCCATAATCAATGGCGACAACCTTTTTCCTGCCTTTGGCTGGCGCGGCATAGCCCGAACCCAGCTTCCAAAGCCCCTGATCCCAACCATAAGTCTGCAACGTCGTTACATCCTTGGCGAGGTCCATGCCTTCCAAGCCAGCCCATGCCTTTGCGCGTGCGAGCAATGAAGGCACGTCGAAATCGCCGCTCGCCGAATGCGCGATCACGGCGTTTGGCGCGCCGGCAACACGGATGAGCCGCGTCAACGCGCGGGTATCAACACCCGAAATGCCGATACGGCCATTGGCCTTCATCCACGCATCAAAATGCTGTGTGCTACGGAAATTGGACGGGTCCGTCACATCTTGTCGGACAATCGCGCCCAAGGCATGCGGGTTCAACGCCTCGACATCTTCGGCGTTCGTGCCAACATTACCAATATGCGGAAATGTGAAGTTGATGATTTGTCCAGCGTAGGACGGGTCAGTCATCACTTCCTGATATCCTGTCATCGCGGTATTGAAGCAGACTTCGCCTACTGCTTGTCCTTCGGCCCCAAAGCCCCTGCCCCAGATGACTTCCCCGGACGCTAGAACCAATACCCCCGTCGCTCCAGAAGGCGCGCACGAAGAATTGGGGTCGGCCATGATGGGGTCGCTCCTGTTAAGCAGATTACAGCAATGTCGCTAAGGCACCGCGCCTAGAGATGGCAGCCCAAAGCGTCAATGCTGAAATCGAGAAAGCTGTGGAATAAGTCATCAAGCATCATCTTCAATGTCAGCCGTCATCCTGATTCAACTCTCGCGTCATCCTGAACTTGTTCCAGGATAACAAGCGACGTTGATGCGTTATCCTAAAACAAGTTCAGGATGACGACCGATAATCTCAGGGTGATGGCCGACAAGTTCAGGGTGACGGAATTTGGATGTTCGTCTAATGCTATGCATCATCAAAAATTCGGAACCAAATATGATTCGTGACACCATAAAAGCCGCTCAAATCACCGCGATGAAAGCGGGTGACAAAGATCGTCTGGCTGCCGTCCGCCTGATCCTCGCCAAGATTAAAGACCGCGACATCGAACTGCGCACCGCGTCGCAGCAACCCGATGACGACGCGATGGTGGTTGAGGTCATGCAGAAAATGATCAAGCAACGCCGCGAATCGATTGCGTTATATGAACAAGGTGGTCGCGCCGAGCTTGCTGCGGTTGAGGCTGCTGAGCTTGCAATTATCGAAGATTTCCTGCCTGCACAGTTGAGCGACGCCGAAACCAGCGCCGCAATTGAAGGTATCAAAATTGAACTGGGCGCGGAGAGCCTGAAGGATATGGGCCGCGTCATGGCAGTCTTGAAAGAACGTCATGGTCCACAACTCGACATGAGTAAGGCCAGTGCTTTGGTAAAGGCAGCGTTGGGTTAAGGTGGCGCTTACCCCGCAATGGCTTGACGAATTACGCGCGCGGATCACGCTATCCGCGCTGATTGGCCGTACCGTTAAGGTTACAAAGGCTGGCCGCGAATTTAAGGCCTGCTGCCCGTTTCATAACGAAAAATCGCCCAGTTTCACGATTAACGACGAAAAGGGTTTTTACCATTGCTTTGGCTGCTCTGCGCATGGGGATGCCATTCGCTGGATGACTGACCAGCGCGGCCTGTCTTTCATGGATGCCATAAAAGAACTTGCAGCAGAGGCCGGGATGGAGGTTCCTGCCCCTGATCCAAAGGCGGCGCAGCGCGCCGAGAAGGCAAACAGCCTGTATGATGTCATGACGGCAGCGCAGGAGTGGTTTGTTACGCAATTGCTTGGTGTTGAGGGCGCCGCAGCGCGTGGGTACCTTAAACAGCGCGGATTTACGGAGCAGACAATCCGCGAATTTGGCTTCGGTCTCGCGCCGGACAATCGCATGGGCTTAAAAACCGCACTCAAGCAATTTGGCGATCCCATGTTGATTGAGGCAGGGTTGCTGATCTCGGTTGATGGAAAAGCGCCATATGACCGGTTTCGCGGTCGGCTGATGATCCCTATCCGCGACCCGCGTGGCCGCGTGATTGCCTTTGGTGGACGGATATTAGGCGAAGGCGAACCTAAATATCTCAACTCACCCGACACGCCTTTGTTCGACAAGGGCCGCACGCTTTACAATCTGGATAAATGTTCGCCCGCTTCGCGCCAGACGGGCCGCGTGATTGTGGTCGAAGGATATATGGATGTCATCGCTATTGCGCAGGCAGGCTTTGCCGACGCGGTTGCGCCATTGGGCACAGCGCTAACCGAACAGCAGATCCAGATGCTGTGGCGAATGACTGAAAAGCCTTCATTATGCTTTGACGGCGATGCTGCAGGTCAAAAAGCTGCGATGCGCGCGGCTTTACGCGCACTGCCTTTGTTGAAACCGGGCCACAGTCTTCAATTTGTGACCTTACCTGAGGGAAAAGACCCAGACGATCTGGTCAGGGCGTCGGGTGCTACCGCGCTCACGGCGCTTCTAGAAACCTCTCAGCCGCTCGTAGAGAGGCTGTGGAGGGCAGAAGTGTCTGCGGGGCCACTCGACACGCCAGAGGACCGTGCTGGGCTTAAACAACGCCTAGGCGCACATATGGCAAATATCGCGGACGGTGAAATTCGTCGTCATTATGCCGATGCCTTTCGCGAGCGGTTCGACAATTTATTCACACCGCGACGCAGCGCGCCATTTACGCCCTCCGCTCCATATGTGCGCGGACAAAAGCGTGATTGGCGTAAACCGCAAACGTTGCCACCAGGCGCTGAAACCAAAAGCTTCAACGCCAAGGGTTCGGACTTTCTGATCCAGGGTGTATTGGCGGCGTTATTGCGCCATCCTTCCCTCATAGCGCAACATCATGAGGCGTTGAGCGACTTCGTCCCGCCTGACCCGAATCACGCCGCATTGCTCAACGTCATGCTCAACGAATCTTTTGGTAAAGAAACGCTTGATACCGAGGGGCTAATTACCATATTGGGCGAGAAGTTGTATAATGTCGCTTCGACACTGCTCCACAGCAACGGTAAGGTTTTTGCCTTTAACCGCGGAGAGTTCGGTACGGGGGGCGACGGATTTTCCAACGCTTCAAAAGATTTGGGTGAAGCAATCAGGCTAATGAAGCAGCGCCCTGCGCTGGAGGAAGCTCTGGAACGCGCCACACATTTGGCGAGTTTGGAGATGACTGAAGAAACTTTTGCTGAACAGCAAAGGTTGCGACACGAGAAAAAGGCATTTGACGATCGTATCATCGAATTTTTTCGGCGTGATACGGATAGTTTATAAGTTTATCGGGGAATTATCTTGGCAAGTCGCGCAAATGAAAACGAAGAAGATATCGGCGAAAACGGCGATGCACCGCTGATTGACCTGAATGATGCGACCGTAAAGAAACTGCTCGCCAAAGCGAAGCGCCGCGGTTTCCTGACCTATGATGAACTAAATGCTGCTTTGCCGCAGGACCAGATGTCGTCCGAACAAATCGAAGACGTCATGTCCGCAATTAACGACATGGGCGTGCAGATCGTCGAGAATGACGAAGCTGGCGACGATAATGAGGACGATATCGAGGAAGAAGTCGAGACCATCGACAATATTTCCGAAAATGACCCACGTTCGTTGACGAGTACAGTCAAGAAGACCGGCACAGGCGAGCGCACCGACGACCCTGTCCGTATGTATTTACGCGAAATGGGCGCGGTAGAATTGCTGTCCCGAGAAGGCGAAATCGCAATCGCCAAGCGCATCGAGTCTGGTCGTGACACCATGATCTTGGGCCTGTGTGAAAGCCCGATCACTTTCCATGCAATCATCGACTGGTCCAATGCGCTCAATGACGGCGAAATGCAGTTGCGCGAAATTCTTGATCTAGACGCCATGCTTTCGAAAGAGCCAGCCCCTGAATCGCTGACCGAAGATGGCGAAGAAGAAGGCGATGGCGAAATCAGCGAAAAGACTGCTGGGCCTTCTTATAAAGAAGAAGATGAAGTCGAGGACGAACCCGAAGCGGCGAGCGATGATGACGAAGATTTGACGGAGCGGCGGTCACGTCCTGTCGAGGAAGAGGAAGAAGATAACACTCTCAGCCTCGCGCAAATGGAAGAGGCGTTGAAGCCTGCTGCGCTGGAGCGCTTCGCCAAGATAACCTCATTGTTCAAGAAATTCTCAAACATTCAGTTTGAGCGTATGCGCGCACTGAATGCCGGGGAAGATTTTTCCACAGCTTCAGAAAATAAGTATCACAAATTGCGTGAAGAATTGACCGCAGAAGTTGAAAGCGTGCAGTTCCATGCGAACAAAATCGAATATCTGGTCGATCAGCTTTACTCATTCAACCGACGCCTGACGGCGTTGGGTGGTCAGATGCTACGCTTGGCCGAACGGCACAAGGTTCCCCGCAAGGCGTTCCTAGATAGCTATATGGGTCATGAGCTAGATGAGAATTGGCTCGCCGAAGTATCAAACATCGATAAGAAATGGGCCGCGTTCGCGACGAATGAAGCTGAGGGTGTTGAGCGCATTCGCAGCGAAATAGCGGACATTGCCGCGAACACCGGTATGTCTCTGGGTGAATTCCGCCGCATCGTCAACATGGTGCAAAAGGGCGAGCGCGAAGCACGCATCGCGAAAAAGGAAATGGTTGAAGCGAATTTGCGCCTCGTGATTTCCATTGCCAAGAAATACACCAACCGCGGCTTGCAGTTTCTCGACCTTATCCAGGAAGGCAATATCGGCCTGATGAAGGCAGTCGACAAGTTTGAATATCGCCGTGGTTACAAGTTCAGCACATATGCAACCTGGTGGATACGTCAGGCGATTACGCGGTCAATTGCCGATCAGGCGCGGACCATCCGTATCCCCGTGCATATGATCGAAACAATCAACAAATTGGTACGCACGAGCCGCCAGTTCCTGCACGAACAAGGGCGTGAGCCTACACCAGAAGAAATGGCTGAACGCCTCTCTATGCCGCTTGAAAAAGTACGCAAGGTGATGAAAATTGCCAAGGAACCGATCAGCCTTGAAACCCCGATCGGTGACGAAGAAGACAGCCATTTGGGTGACTTCATCGAAGACAAGAATGCGATCATTCCTGTTGATGCCGCAATTCAGGCGAATTTGAAGGAAACAGTGACCCGCGTTTTGGCATCGCTGACGCCGCGCGAAGAGCGCGTTTTGCGTATGCGGTTCGGCATTGGGATGAACACCGACCATACGCTAGAAGAAGTCGGTCAGCAATTCAGCGTGACGCGTGAGCGTATTCGACAGATTGAAGCCAAGGCGTTGCGTAAGCTCAAGCATCCAAGCCGCAGCCGCAAAATGCGCAGCTTCTTAGACCAATAATCTCTTACCAATCAATTAAACCGGGCCCTTTCCTACGCTGAGGACTGGGCCCGTTTTTGTTTAAGCAGGCTCGCCCCATGTTTCGGCATTCAGCCACGCGCTTGGTCGCGCAGTATCCTGTTGCATATCGTGATGAGCCCACTTAACGAATTAATCGTTCGATTAACAAAAAGGGTTCGTCCATGCGCTTTGAAGGCACCGATAATTATGTCGCCACTGATGACCTGAAGGTCGCCGTTAACGCCGCCACAAAATTGCGTCGGCCTTTGCTGGTCAAGGGTGAGCCAGGCACTGGCAAGACCGTACTTGCGCAGGAAATTGCGACTGCATTGGGTGCACCGCTCATCGAATGGAATATCAAGTCCACGACCAAGGCGCATCAGGGCCTGTATGAGTATGATGCTGTTGCCCGTCTGCGCGACAGTCAATTGGGCGACGAGCGCGTGCATGACATCAAAAATTACATTAAAAAGGGAAAGTTGTGGGAGGCATTTACAGCCCCCCAATTGCCCGTGCTGTTGATCGACGAAATCGACAAGGCTGACATCGAATTTCCCAACGATTTGTTGCAAGAACTCGATCGCATGGAGTTCTTCGTTTACGAAACACAGGAAACCATCAAAGCCGTTGAGCGCCCTATCGTCATCATCACCTCAAACAATGAGAAAGAACTGCCGGACGCGTTTCTTCGCCGTTGCTTCTTCCATTATATCAAATTCCCCGATCGCACGACGATGCAGGCAATTATCGATGTTCACTTTCCTGGCATTCAAAAAATGCTGGTGTCTAAGGCAATGGACATTTTCTACGAGGTTCGGGATGTCCCAGGCCTAAAGAAAAAGCCAAGCACAAGCGAATTGCTCGATTGGCTGAAGCTATTGCTACATGAAGATATGCCATTGGATGTGCTTCAGTCGCGTGATCCGACCAAGGCGATTCCGCCTTTGCACGGCGCGCTGCTTAAGAATGAGCAGGATATCATGTTGTTTGAACGGCTTGCCTTTATGGCCCGCCGCCCCAACACGTAAATTGCGTCCGCGCGCTTTTCACCTCGTGAGCCGCTCATTCGCCTAAGCATAATCGGTCACTATAAACAGGAACCAGCCGATGTTTTTCTCATTCATGGAAGAGTTGCGGTCTGCGGGCATCTCGGCATCGCTGAAAGAGCATCTGGCGTTACTGGCCGCGTTGGACGCAGATGTCATTGGCCAAAGCCCAGAAGAGTTCTACTATCTGGCGCGCGCCACTTTGGTAAAAGACGAAGCATTACTTGATCGCTTTGACCAGGTTTTTGGCAAAGTTTTCAAAGGTGTATTCACGGAATATGGCCAAAATCCCGTCGATGTTCCTGCCGATTGGTTAAAAGCCATCGCGGAAAAATATCTATCGCCCGAGGAGATGGCGAAGATTGAAAAAATGGGCAGCTGGGACGAATTGATGGAGACGTTGAAAAAGCGTCTAGAAGAACAGGAAAAGCGCCATCAGGGTGGCAATAAATGGGTCGGCACTGGCGGCACATCGCCTTATGGCAATTCGGGCTACCATCCCGAAGGCGTCCGGATTGGTGGCGAATCCAAACATAAGCGCGCGGTCAAAGTATGGGACAAGCGCGAGTTTCAGAATCTCGACAACACCAAAGAGTTGGGAACGCGAAATATCAAAATCGCAATGCGCCGATTACGTCGATTCGCCCGCGATGGTGCAGTGGAAGAACTGGATATTGACGGCACGATCAACGGCACCGCGCGTCAGGGCTGGTTGGACATCAAAATGCGGCCGGAACGGCGTAATGCCATCAAAGTGTTGTTGATGTTGGACGTCGGCGGGTCGATGGATCCGTTCATCAAGCTTTGTGAAGAATTATTCAGTGCTGCTACTAGTGAATTCAAAAACCTAGAATTTTTCTATTTTCACAACTGCCCCTATGAAGGCGTGTGGAAAGACAATAAGCGCCGGTTTAGCGAACGCACACAAATGTGGGATGTTCTCCACAAATTCCCACATGATTATAAGGTTGTGATGGTCGGCGATGCCTCCATGAGCCCTTATGAGATCACGCATCCTGGCGGTTCGGTTGAACATTTCAACGAGGAATCGGGCGCGGTATGGATAAACCGTATCACCAGCACTTATCCTGCAACGGTTTGGCTAAACCCAGTGCCGGAAAAACAATGGGGCTATTCACAGTCAACCAAGATCATCAAAGAACTGGTGAACGACCGCATGTATCCGCTAACTCTAGAAGGTTTGGATGACGCTATGCGCGAGCTAAGCCGCAAGCACGGGCATTAGTATAACAAGTGTTTGCGCCGTTCTTGTACCCAGGCCTGCTCATCGACTGACGTTAGCGCGTCAAATTCCTCTGGAGTGCTTTCGGCGGCGTCAACCCACTCGCGCAAAGCTGGTCCGCCGTTGATGACGTCAATTGCGAGCTTACCCAATTCATATTCATACGGGAAATCGCGCCACAGATCATAATCCGGATACAGCCGCCGGATGGCCTTGAACGCTAATGTCTGCAACCGCCAAGGCTGGAAGGCCCCATGGTCATAGCTGTTTCCTTCGGCATGGATATGCACGCCATGGCAAAGCTGATGTACATGTTTGTGGAATGTTGGTTCAAACCAAATTTCCCGCAAGCTGCAGCCCTTTAGCCATGAAGGCGCAAAGTTTTGCATTTCAGCGATAACCTTGCGTGCGTCAATGTCAGGCGCACCGAATATCTCGAGCGGACGCGTCGTGCCCCTGCCCTCAGACAAGGTCGTACCTTCAAGCAAAACGGTGCCAGCATAAGCCCGCCCCATGTTGACGTTCGCCGCATTGGGGCTTGGGTTAATCCAAATCCGGTCTGTCGGCCAACCAAAGCCTGGCGCAGCGTCGGGTGCGTAGCCTTCCATCGCGATTACGCGATAATCAACATCAATCTTATAATGATCGATGAACCATTTCCCCATCTCGCCAAGCGTCAGTCCATGCCGCATAGGCATCGGACCTGCCCCTACAAAGCTTTCCCATCCAGAACGTAGCGTGAGCCCCTCTACAGGGCGTCCGGCGGGATTGGGGCGGTCTAGCACCCAAACGGACTTGCCATGCGCAGCAGCGGCCTCCAGAATGTACAGCAGGGTCGTAATAAACGTATAAATTCGGCAGCCCAGATCCTGCAGATCGATCAGGATGACATCAAAAGTATCCATAGAGGCTGCGGTCGGGCGGCGCACTTCGCCATACAGGCTGAACACCGGGATATTGTGCGCAGGATCCATGAAGTCCGGAGATTCCATCATATTGTCCTGCTTATCGCCGCGTAGGCCGTGTTGCGGGCCAAATGCTGCCGTCACTTTGACGTCACCCAAAGCAGCAATTGCATCAAGCGAATGGGTCAAGTCAGCGGTGACAGAGGCGGGGTGCGCCAACAAAGCAACGCGCTTACCCTTCAAGGGCGCACGCAGTTGAGGTTCTGCCAAAAGGCGATCAATTCCAAATTTCATGCCGCGCTTCGTGCCTCCAGTTGCACGGCAAAGCAATCCTTATGATGAAAATCCGGCTTACCTGGGGGATGTGCCGCAGCCCAATAGGAGTTATTTCCGCTTTTCGTGGCAATAACCGCACTTAACCCTGCGCGAAGGTCTCGTTCCCGCCAAGCATCGGGTAAAGGAACCGTTGCGGTTAGAGCGAGAGCGTTGACGGATTGCTCGAACATAATGTCTGGAGCAGCTGTTTCCAGATTATTCATTTCAGCGCGATAGCTAGCGAACCGATAAGCTGCCCATTGGCCAGATGGTGAAAAATTATACTCCAGATAGTTTTCGTCTTCGAAATTTCCTATAAACATCTCAAAACAAGTAATTTTCCATAAATCATCAATGCGACCCGGCTTTGATTGTCCGGGAATTTCTAGAGCATCCGTTTCGCCAGATACGCGATAGGTCAACGTAATTTCCCCTCTCGCCCCATGCGTAATCGTAACGCTGATACTCTCAATTCCGCCGATCAGCGACAGCGGGTGACAAATCAACGGCACTTCAGTCATTGAAATATTGGCCAATGTCGAAACTCCATGCTAGGCGCGGACGCGTTATGACTGCTTATAAATCCGATCTCCTTCGCCTGCTAGATGCACGTGGCTATATTCACCAAGCAACTGACGCCCCGGCGCTTGACGCATTGGCATCCAAAGAGATTGTGCCAGGCTATATCGGCTTCGACGCGACCGCGCCATCGCTTCATGTCGGCAATCTCGTGTCGATTATGCTGCTGCGCCGCTTACAGCAAGCAGGCCACAAGCCAGTAGTGGTAATGGGCGGAGGAACGACGCGGATTGGCGACCCGACGGGTAAGGACGAAGTCCGCAAAATGCTTACGGACGACACGATTGAAGCGAACATCACTTCGATCCGAACGGCTTTCGAAAAATTTCTGACATTTGGCGACGGCCCAACTGACGCGGTAATGGTCAACAACCATGACTGGCTTGGGCAATTGGGATATATTGAGCTTCTGCAGCAGGTTGGCACGCATTTCACCATCAATCGCATGCTGACATTCGATTCGGTGAAGTTGCGCCTTGAGCGCGAACAGCCGATGACCTTCCATGAATTTAACTACATGATCTTGCAAGGCTATGACTTTCGTCATTTGAGTAAGACCATGGGCGTTCGCCTGCAAATGGGCGGGTCCGACCAATGGGGTAACATCATTAATGGCATGGAACTCGCCCGCAGAATGGACGGCACGGAGGTATTTGGCTTAACGACACCGCTGATTACCAAGGCCGATGGTTCAAAGATGGGCAAATCCGTTTCTGGCGCAATTTGGCTTAACCGCGAACAATTGCCTGACTATGATTATTGGCAATTCTGGCGGAACACGGATGATCGTGACGTAGGGCGCTTCCTGCGCTTGTTCACCGATCTACCATTGGACGAGATAGAACGGCTTGAATCACTCGGCGGTTCGGAAATCAATGCGGCGAAGATTGCCTTGGCCAATGCCGCGACCGAATTGTGCCGTGGCACGGATGCTGCGACACTTGCGGCCGAAACCGCCCGCAAGACGTTTGAGGAAGGCGCAAGTAGTGGCGATCTGCCCAGCGTTGACGCGTCAGGTGAGATTTCCGTCATTAATGCGTTGGTCGCCTTGAACTTCGTAGCTTCAAAGAAGGAGGCACGCAGGATGATTCAAGGTGGCGGCGCGCGCGTTGATGGTAACGCAGTGACCGAAGAAGAAGCCGTCATTACCGCCCAAGCTGCGCCCGTCAAAATTTCCGCTGGCAAGAAAAAACACGGGTTGATCAACTTCGTATAAGCTGCGGCCGCTATCCGCCGCGTAACGTCGCTACCCCGGCGTCTCGTTCAAATAGATAGAGCGCCACCCGCGCCGCTTGGCCGCGTGGGCCATCAAGCCCGCCATCTCGGTCAAGCAGCAGGCGCGCATCATCCGCGGCGACACCGATCAGCGCGCGGACTTGCTCGGGCGTTGCGACGCGAAACGGGTTCTCGCCTGACTGCCTTGTGCCCAGCAATTCACCCGCGCCGCGCAGTTTTAAGTCTTCCTCGGCAATGCGGAAACCATCGTTGGTTTCACGCATCAAGGCCAGTCGCGCACGGGCAGTCTCGCCAACCTGCGTGCTCCGCACGAGGATACAGACCGATTTTTCGGACCCACGACCAACACGCCCGCGCAACTGGTGCAGTTGTGCAAGGCCAAAGCGGTCTGCGGCCTCAATCACCATGAGGCTCGCATTCGGCACATCCACGCCAACTTCGATTACGGTAGTCGCAACCAAAAGCCGCGTTTCACCCGCCACGAAGCGCTCCATAACCGCGTCTTTTTCCGGCCCGCGCATCCGCCCGTGCACCAACGCAACCTGATCACCAAAGCGCAAGCGCAGCTGCTCTGCGCGCTGTTCGGCGGCGGCTAGGTCGCTTTTGTCGCTTTCCTCCACCAATGGGCACACCCAGAAGGCTTGCTTTCCGGCGGCGAGGTGCCGCGCCACACCATCGACCAATTCCGATAGCCGGTCTTGCGACATCACCCGAGTTTCAACCGGCGTCCGTCCAGGGGGAAGCTCGTCAAGGATGGAGCTATCCATTTCACCATAAGCCGCAAGCGCAAGGCTGCGTGGTATGGGGGTTGCGGTCATGACCAGCAAATGCGGCACGCCCCTGCCCTTGCGGGACAGCATGAGGCGCTGCGACACACCGAAACGGTGTTGTTCATCAATCACTGCGACCGCGAGCGCCTTATAGGTCACAGCCTCTTGAAATATCGCATGTGTGCCGACCAGGATGTGGATCGAGCCATCGGCAAGCCCCATCAAAGTGGCCTCACGCAAGCTGCCTTTTTCGCGACCGGTAAGAATCGCAATGTTGATGGGTAAGCCCGAGAGTATTTTTTGAAGGCTGGCATAATGCTGCCGCGCCAGGATTTCAGTGGGGGCGAGCATCGCTGATTGCATCCCGGCCTCAACACCGCGCAACAGCGCCATCAGCGCGACCATTGTCTTACCCGCGCCAACATCGCCTTGCAGCAGGCGGAGCATGGGCCGCGACTGCGCAAGATCGCCCTCAATCTCCGCAATCGCGCGCTGCTGCGCCCCTGTGAGCGCAAAGGGCAATGTCAATTTTGACACCAAAGAGCCGTCGCCATGTATTGGCACGGCGGCGCGTTTGTCCATCGACGCGCGGATTAAACGCATCGCAAGTTGGTTGCTGAATAGCTCATCATAAGCCAGCCTATTCCGCGCGTCTTCATCATCCTTGTTGTGCAGTAGATTGATCGACTTCGACCAACTTGACCATCCCCGACTGGATGCCAAAGTCGGTTCAATCCACTCCGCCAAATCCGGCACAGCTTGCAACGATGTTGCCACCAATTGGCCCATCCGCTTGTTTGTCAGCCCATCTGACAAGGAGTAAATCGGTTCAGCTAGGCCAGGTGCAGCGTCAGTGCCGATGGGTACAATATGGTCAGGATGCACCATCTGGAGTTCGTCCCCATAACGGTCCAATTTACCCGAAATGATGCGTGTTTCACCGACAGGAAGCTGCTTACGCGCCCAACCGCCATTCCGGCCAAAGAATGTCAGCGTGATGTAATTGCCGCCAGCATCCGCCGCGAAGATGCGCAACGGCGCGCGCGGGTTGCTTCCACCCCGATGATCCATGACCGTGACGGTAAGGATGATGTTTTGCCCCACATCGGCCACGTCCAAATGAGACACAGGCTTACGATAGGTCCAACTGCTGGGAAAATGGTATAGCACATCTTTCACCCGTTCCAGCCCAAGCCGCTCCAACGGCTTGGCCAGACCAGGACCAACACCCTTTAGGGCGCGTATGTCTGTAAATAACGGATTGAGTATATCGGGGCGCATGACTAGGGCCGCTTATAACCCGATAATCATATTCCACCAGAAGCTAAAGGACGCGCCATGGACGCTGACCCCTATCGTCGCAAACTGCATTATCGCGCGCACCACCGTGGCACGCGTGAGGCTGACGCTATGGTCGGCGGATTTTTCGATCATTGCTCTGCGCAATGGGGTGAAGTGGAATATGCGTGGTTTGAACGGCTGCTGGAGGAACAGGATGTCGATATCATGGCATGGGCGCTTGGCATCGCTGAACCCGACCCAGCCTTTGCTGGACCGTTGATGGACCAGATGATGCGACTGGATTTCATTGAACTTCCTGAAGGCCTTAGCACCCATACGTCATGATTGACCTGCAGCGTATCATAAACAGCCGCCAAGCACTGACGCTTGCGTCGGTGCCGAATGGCTTTGCGCCGTTGTTGCTGGCCGACCTGACGCGCGCGGCAAAGACACGCGCGCTGTACATTGCGCCCGATGAATCGGCGATGCGCGCGATTGCAGATGCCGTGCCCTTTTTTGCACCGGAAATCGAAATCCTGATCCTGCCTGGTTGGGATTGCCTTCCTTACGACCGCGCTTCACCTTCGGTTGCCGTCACCTCACAGCGCATGTCGACTTTGCAGGCGCTGCAGCAGCCTACGAAAAAGAAACAGCTTGTGGTCACGACCATTGGCGCGGTCATTCAGAAATATGTCACGCCGTTCCGTATCCGCCAGACGGGCGAGCGATTGACTGCTGGCCGCGAGATCAGCCGGGAGCGGCTTGCGTCCTTGTTACAGTCCAATGGCTATTTCCGCGTCGACACGGTCGCCGACGCTGGCGAATTCGCGATCCGCGGCAGCATCGTCGACCTATTCCCCGCTGGCAGCGAAGTTGGCCTTCGCCTCGATTTCTTTGGCGATGAAATTGAAAGCATCCGCCGCTTCAACCCATCGGACCAACGCAGCATTGATCAGGTCGATCATTTCGACATCTTACCGGCCGTCGAAGCCTTAATGGATGAAGAGGCGATTAAACGCTTCCGCATCGGCTATCGCGAGAGATTTGGTGTCACCGCAACGGGCGACCCGTTATATCAAGCGGTGTCCGAAGGGCGCAGATTGTCCGGCATGGACCATTGGTTGCCTTTGTTCGAAGAACGGATGGCGACGATATTCGACCATGTTGGCGCCGACGCTTTGATTATCCGTGACAGCGGCGCGATTGCGGCAGGGCAGTCACGGCTAGATGCTATCACCGACTATCACGAAAATCGCGTAAAAGCACAGGCGGCGGAGCCGGGAAGCTACCGCCCGCTCCCCCCCGAAATGCTGTATTTGAGCGGCGATGAACTCGACCAGTTATTTGCGGATAACGCCGCCCATCTCGTTACGCCCTTCGCACAGCCAGACTCGGCAAGCATCATCGACTTTGGCATTGGCGCTGCGCGCGATTTTGCGCCGGAACGGGCGCAAAAGGCCAATGTATATGAGGCGGTAGCCACGCACCTTAAATCACTACATGCCGCCAAGACCAAGACGGTCATTGCAAGCTACTCAATTGGTGCGCGTGAACGGCTGAAGAGTTTGCTGGCGGATCATAAGGCGCCGACGATTGTCGCAGCCGATAGTTGGCAGCAAGCCTTAGGCGTCGCGCATGGTCAAACCGCCATTGTCGTCCTGCCGCTGGACCATGGTTATACGACACCGGATCTTGTCGTGTTGAGCGAGCAGGACATGCTTGGCGACCGTCTGGTGCGCCGTCAAAAGCGGCGCAAGTCGGCAGACGCTTTCCTCGCCGAATTGGCCGCGCTGACGCCCGGTGACCTTGTGGTGCACCAAGACCATGGTATCGGACGATATGATGGCCTGATTTCCATCCCTGTCGGCAATAGCCCACATGACTGTGTGGCGCTGACCTATTCGGGCGGCGACAAATTATATGTCCCGGTTGAGAATATCGATGTCTTGTCGCGTTATGGTTCAGACAGCGAGCATGTCGCGCTCGACAAATTGGGCGGCGAGGCATGGCAACGGCGCAAGTCGAAACTGAAAGAACGCATCCGCGCCATTGCCGGCGAATTGCTGAAGACCGCCGCCGAACGCGCGTTGCGGTCGGGTTCCGTTATCGAGGTTGATGGCCCGGCTTATGCAAGCTTCGTTGACCGCTTCCCGTATGAGGAAACAGAAGATCAGCTCCGCGTGATTGAAGAAGTGCTTCAGGACTTATCCGCTGGCAAGCCTATGGACCGTCTGGTCTGCGGCGATGTTGGCTTTGGCAAAACCGAGGTTGCGATGCGTGCCGCTTTTGCCGCTGCCATGGCCGGACTTCAGGTCGCCGTGATTGCGCCAACAACATTATTGGCGCGGCAGCATTATGCCAACTTTGCCGAACGCTTCCGTGATCTGCCTTTGAAACTAGGTCGCCTGTCGCGGCTTGTGCCCGCTGCAGAAGCCACGCAAACGCGTGAGGGCCTCGCTGATGGCACCGTGGACATTGTAATAGGGACGCACGCCGTCCTTGCAAAATCGCTTCAGTTCAAACGCCTTGGCCTCGTCATTGTCGACGAAGAACAACGCTTCGGCGTTAATCACAAAGAGCAGTTGAAGGCGCTCAAGACCGACGTGCATATGCTCACGCTCACCGCGACGCCCATCCCGCGCACGCTGCAGATGGCGATGTCGGGCTTGCGCGAGCTATCGGTTATCCAAACCCCGCCCGTCGACCGTTTAGCCGTGCGGACATATGTCATGCCGTGGGATCCGGTTGTACTGCGCGAAGCCTTGCTGCGCGAACATTATCGCGGCGGCCAAAGCTTCTTCGTGGTGCCGCGCATTACCGATTTGACCGAGATCGAAGAATTTTTGCGCACCGAAATACCTGAAGTGAAGTATGTCACCGCGCATGGCCAGATGTCGCCCACCCAAGTCGAAGAGCGCATGAGTGCTTTCTACGAAAAGCGATATGATGTTCTGCTTTCAACGACCATTGTCGAAAGCGGCCTCGACATTCCGAGCGCCAACACCTTGATCATCCACCGCGCCGACCGTTTCGGTCTTGCGCAATTATATCAACTTCGCGGACGTGTGGGACGCTCCAAAACGCGCGCTTATGCCTATCTGACGCATGAACCGAACCGTGTGCTTACGGAGACAGCGGAGAAGCGCCTGAAGGTGCTGGGCGACCTCGATAGCCTGGGCGCGGGTTTCCAGCTTGCCAGCCATGACCTCGACATTCGCGGCGCCGGTAATCTGGTCGGTGATGAACAATCGGGCCACATCAAGGAAGTCGGCTTTGAATTGTATCAATCAATGCTGGAAGAAGCGATTCTGGAGGCGCGCGCGGGCGCGCACGGACTTGCCAAACCACGCGGCGGATTCTCGCCGCAAATCACCATCGACGCACCCATCCTCATTCCCGACGATTATGTCCCCGACCTATCGGTGCGTATGGCGCTGTATCGCCGCTTAAACGATCTCGAAGAAGGCCAAGACGTCGAGGGCTTCGCTGCGGAAATGACGGACCGCTTTGGTCCCATTCCGGAACCCACACAAAATTTGCTTAAGCTGATCCAGATCAAGCAAAACGCACTCATCGCGCAGGTCGCCAAGATTGAGGTCGGCGCGCGCGGGACTTTGGTTAGCTTCCATCAAGACACGCCGCCCAATGTCGCTGGGTTGCTCGCTTATGTCGACAAATTGGGCCAAACCGCGAAGCTGCGTCCCGATAGCAAGCTGGTGATCAACCGCGTTTGGGGCGACCCTGCGGCGCGCCTAAACGGATGTTTGCAACTGTCGCGTGGCCTCGCCAATCTAGCGCGTAAATCGAATTAGACCCTCCCCGCCATCGCGGCTGTTGGATTAAGCTTTCGTCTGCGCGCTTTTACGCTTACATCGCAAAAATGATCGACGGTTTCGGACGCAATATCGACTATTTACGGATATCGGTGACCGACCGGTGCAATTTTCGGTGCACCTATTGCATGCCGGAACAGCAAAGCTTTTTGCCGCATAGCGACCTACTGACATACGACGAAATCATGGTTTTGGTGGAGCGATTCATCGCGCATGGCATCCGCAAAATCCGCCTTACTGGCGGCGAACCACTTGTGCGGCGCGACATCCACATCTTGATCGAAGCGCTGGGTCAGCATGTGCGTAATGGCAGGCTCGACGAACTCACCATGACGACCAATGGTAGCCGACTGGAGCAGTTTGCCCCGTTGCTCGCCGCGGCAGGCATGAAAAGAATTAACGTCAGCCTCGATACGTTGGATGCAGACGCCTGTCGTCGCATCAGCCGCGGTGGTGACCTTGATACCGTATTGGCCGGTATCCAAGCCGCGCGCAGCCACGGCATGGATGTCAAAATCAACATGGTCGCGTTGAAGCAGCAAAATGAAGACGCGCTTTTGCCGATGGCGCATTTCTGCGCGGAACATAAGCTTGATCTTACGCTAATAGAAACCATGCCCTTGGGCGCGGGCGTTACAGAACGCGAAGAGAGCTACATCTCGCTCAATGATTTCACGGCGCCTCTGCGCGAACGTTATGATCTCCATCCTTTGGCCCATAAGAGTGCTGGCCCTGCCCGCTATTGGCGCGTTGAACCCTTGGGCCTCCGTCTTGGTCTCATCACCCCTATGAGCCATAATTTCTGCGATCAATGTAACCGGATCCGTCTCACCACCGACGGCAAGATTTACATGTGCCTTGGCTCCGAACTGCATGTCGACTTGCGCAAAGCGCTCCGTGAGGACACGCTAGCAGATGTTGATTATTTGCTTCAAAAAGCATTGCGGCTTAAGCCTGAACGCCATGAATTCGAAACGCAGCTTGCGCAGCCCGATTTACGGCTTGCGCGACATATGAACGCAACAGGTGGATGAACCGAAATATGCAACTGGCGATCATCTCATCAGCTACCCCGCAAGCCCGTGACGCAGAGGCGCTTTTGCGCGAAGTGCATGAATTTGTGCCACTCGACAGCGCCGATGCCGTCATCGTGCTGGGTGGTGACGGGCATATGCTTCAGGTCTTACACCAATTATTGGAAAGCCGCCGCGACATTCCTGCGTATGGCATGAACCGCGGCACTATTGGCTTTTTGATGAATGGCTGGGACGTGCATGACCTTCCCCGCCGCTTGCAACGCGCCAAGTCCTTTTCTGTCCGTCCGTTAACCGCGGACATAACCACAATCAGCGGCCAAAAATTCACATTGCCTGCGATCAACGAAGTGTCCTTACTGCGCGAAACGCGTCAGGCGGCGAAGCTGGAGATTTCGGTCAACGGCAGGGCCGTCATCCCTGAGCTCATTTGCGACGGCATATTGGTGTCCACGCCGGCTGGTTCCACCGCATATAACCTATCCGCCAATGGCCCCATTTTGCCGTTGGATTCGTCATTGCTGGCCTTGACGCCCATCAGCCCATTTCGGCCGCGGCGTTGGAAAGGCGCGATATTGCCCGACCGCTATGTCATCCGCATCCATATAATGGAGGCCAATAAAAGGCCCGTCAGTGCCGTCGCAGATCAACGTGAAATCCGTGATATTGCGCATGTCGAAGTGGCCTTGGACCGCAATCGCGCGCTCACTTTGTTGTTTGATCCAGAGCACGCCTTGGATGATCGCATTGCGATGGAACAATTTATTGTCTGAACGGGCAATGGGCGCTTGCCAAAAGCAAAAAAGCGCTGCTATAGGCGCGCCTCTGCCCGAGTATATCGGGCTGTTCCCTGGTAGCTCAGTGGTAGAGCAGTTGACTGTTAATCAATTGGTCGGGGGTTCGAATCCCTCCCGGGGAGCCATTTATGACTTTTATGGCATTGAATAATATAAATATTATTCGTTTCCGTATTCTTGGTATACACTTTGGATACAGTTTTTATCAAATCAAGGTCCGATAGCCATTCTGGCTGATGCGACGGACCATTCCCTATTAAATCGCAACATCAAATCTGTGCCATTGGTGCTGACGGGGAACACCTTGCTTATTCGTCAATCATTATATCGCTTGCGGTTCGAATGTTTGCTGTTAATTAACCCCTGATATGTTTACTGGGCGTAAGTATGGAGTTAAGCAATTGAAAAAACGCATCTCTATGACTTTTATGGTGGCTCTCCTTTTCGCATCTGCTGTGCCTGCCTATGCCGCGACGCAAGGCACACCGGGGCCAACCTCTTCGGGTACAGTTACCATCAACGCGACGATTACGCCGGAAGTGAGCATCTCGAACCTTAACGATATCACCTTCGATACGACGGTCCTGCGGACCGCGCTCAACACCGGGGCCGATGTGAACCAATCAGATCCGCTGTGCGTCTGGAGCAACAATCCCGATGGCAGCTATTTCATCACAGCAACGGGTGATGGCGCAGCAAATGCATTCACATTAAACGATGGCACACGCACATTACCTTACACGGTGTCTTTCACGGAAGAAGTGACTAGACGAGTTGTGTCTATCACGTCTGGAACGAAATCGAGGCAATTCGTTTCGAACGCTTCCGCTCCTGTCTGCGTAAACGATAACGCGCTTCTGATCGTTACCATCCCGAACGCAGGCATCGCCGCGATGGAGGCGACCACCACCTATACCGGCGTGCTGACGCTTCTCGTTTCGCCGACCTAATATTTATAATCCACTTATACCACATAACGACCGGAGCCCTTGCATGACCTTTAGCAAAAGCCTTGCCTGCCTTGCCCTTTTCGCCTCCACCGCGTCTGCCTATGCCGCGACGCAAGGCACACCGGGGCCAACCTCTTCGGGTACAGTTACCATCAACGCGACGGTTACGCCGGAAGTGAGCATCTCGAACCTTAACGATATCACCTTCGATACGACGGTCCTGCGGACCGCGCTCAACACAGGACAGGACAGCGTTGCGGGCGATAACGTATGCGTCTGGAGCAACAATCCCGATCGCAGCTATTTCATCACAGCAACGGGTGATGGCGCAGCAAATGCATTCACATTAAACGATGGCACCAGAACAATACCTTACTCGGCTAGTTGGGCAACTGTCGGGGGAGAAGTGGCATTGACTGCTGGTCAAAAGTCGTCAAAATTTACCTCAAACGCTACCGGACCAAACTGCGGAGGGTCTGTTTCTGCCGCAATCAATATTACGTTAACAAATGCCGCCATCGCCGCGATGGAGGCGACCACCACCTATGCCGGCGTGCTGACGCTTCTCGTTTCGCCGACCTGATTGTTGATAAAGAACCGGATGATCGATGTCTGCGGGAAGTTTAGCAGGGAGAATTTTTGTTCGAGCCGCGGCTGTTGTTGCCATTGTTCTCGCAGTCGATCCCCTTGTGGCACAGACCGTCAACATCTCTGGTCTCTCCGACATATCCTTCAGCTCGCTGCGTTCCGGTGAAGAGGCGCGTCGGTCGCAATCGATCTGTGTTTTTAGCGATCTGCCCGCGCGCGGCTATATTGTGGCAGCAATAGGATCAGGCGCAGGCGGTAATTTCAAACTCGATGGCGGCGGTGCGAGCAGCCTATCATACAGCGTGCAATGGAGCGATCAGCCAAGCGAAGACAGTGGTATGCCGCTCTCACCTGGAATACCGTACGGCGGCCAAACCAGCGGCGCAACGGACGAGACCTGCTCCTCTGGTCCACCCAGAAGCGCGAGCCTGATTGTCACGATATCGGCTGCTGAGATAGCCGCGGGCCGCTCCGGTGTGAATTACAGCGGCACGTTATCGCTGACGATCTCGCCCCAATAGTGTCATCATGAAGCGCGCCCTGTCCCTCGTCCTCGCTGGCACAGCACTGGCTGGAGCAGGGCCAGTGCTGGCCGAGGACTTGGAACCTACGGCGTTTGCGACGGCCTTCCCATCGACCACGCCAAAGGGGTTCGAGAACCTTGAAGAGCCTATGCCCGTCGTCGTTGACATATATTTCGGTGGCGTTTTGATCGGTTCGACCTCCGGTGTCCAAGAGCCGGGCTATTTTACCTTCGACGCGCCGGAAAACGTGGTAGCCTTGTTGCGGGGCGTCGAAAATCCAGGCTCTATCATCGCCGCACTTACGGGGAGGCTGACGAGCAATGCAGCCTTTGTCTGTGGGCCATCGACTAGCGAGGGATGCGGGTCGCTTACTCCCCAAGTTGCGGGGATAATTCACGATCCTGCCTCGTTCCGGGTCGAAATCTTCGTGGCACAGGACCTGATGACGGTCGTCAGCTTGCAGGATTCCGGTTATCTTTCGGTACCCAATGCTGGGCTGTCCCTCATCAGCAATATCACCGGCTCCTTCGCTGGCGTGCAGGGGCGAACGAATTACGCGCTCCAGAACCGCTCGATAGTCTCATACCGCAACGCGCGCCTGCAGTCAGAACTAAACCAGTCGGAACAGTTCGGGTTCCAGACCCAGATACTCGCCGGCGAAGTCGATGCCGGTCGGCTGCGTTATCGCGGCGGGCTGATGTTTTCTGACCCGCTCGCCTTTACCGGCCAAGCGCGGATCTATGGCGCAAGTGTCGGTTCACAGTTCGATACGCAAGCGGACGGGGATTCCGTATTCTCGCTTCCGCTGGTGATTTTTCTTTCACGCCGCGCTCAGGTTAACACGTATCGCGACGGACGGCTCCTTGGTTCTGCGCTCTATGATGCTGGTAACCAGACTATCGATACATCGGGCTTTCCCGCCGGCGCCTATAACGTCACGCTGGAGATCGTCGACGATAATGGCGCCACGAGGACTGAAATACGGTTCTTCACTAAGGATCGCAACTTGCCACCGGTGGGTAAGGGCGCGTTTTCGCTAACAGCGGGCGCGCTCACGCTCGATCGCCGCGACATGCTGCCCGAATTCGGTGACGACCTCTTCGTGCAAGGGACGTTCGGCTACCGGCTTGGCGATCGTTTCGCTGTGGAGGGCGGAGGCCTGTTGGTCGGCTCGGATTTCGTGCTAGAGGGGGGAGCGAGCTATCTTGCCGACGGATTTACCAGCCGACTTGTTGGCCTTGCTGGCAATCAGGGCAATTATGGCCTGATCGCCAATTTCTCATGGTTTGATCTGCGCGACGTATCCGTCAACGGCTTCCTGCGCCGCACATGGGGGCCGGGATTCGGCGAATTATCGACCCGCAATCGGCTAGGCCTAACGCCGATTAATGACATCAACCTGCTAGTGGGAGAAAGCACGCAGGCCGGCGGAAATATCGGCCTAAGAATCGGAAACGCGAACATTCGCTTTGATGGACTCTATTTCAAGTCGCCTAACAGCGATGCATTCTACAGCTTCGGGCCCAGTTTCGATTATACTTGGCGACCGGTTCGCAATGCAAAATTTTTGCTGTTCGCCGATAGCCGCCGGAGCAACGACAGGTGGGATTCACGCGTAGGCATCAGGATTGATTTCCTGCGCAATAATTTAGCGGTCTTCAGTGAAACTGCTGGTGCCTACAGAAAGCGCAACGGGCTGGGTGAAAGCGGCGCGATCGGCAATGTGTTAGCGACCTATTCGAACCCCAGCGTGCTCCGCGGCGACCTGTCGCTTGCCGCGGGCTATGCCCGCGATCTAGACAATGACAGAGTGCGCGCCGAAGCCAATTTCGGCAGCCAATACGGCCGGTTCGCGGGGCAGGCTGAGCATGTCTTCGATACGCTGAACGGCAGCGGGACGCGCTATTCGGCAAATTTCGCGACTAGTCTCGTCGCCGCCGGCGGCGATACGACGGTTGGTGGTAGCGATGTTGGCGACAGCGGCATCGTCGCGACACTGGCCGGAGGTGCGGGAGATTTAGTTGTCGATGTCTTGATAGACAACACGCCACGCGCCCGCCTCGTCTCCGGTCAGAGCCTACCAATCTTCCTCGCTCCCTATCGAAGTTATTCGGTGCGGATCGTGCCCGTCTCCGGACAGACGGCTCGTTTCGACACGCGCACTCGCGAGGTGTCGCTCTATCGAGGGAATATGGAATTGCTCAAGTGGGAGGTAGTGCTCACTCGCGCCGTCTTTGGCCGGCTAGTGGATCCCGCCGGCAAACCCGTATCTAACTCAGTGATCACGGGCGATTTCGATTTCATGCAAACCGATGCCAATGGCTATTTCCAGGGCGAGATCGCGACAGGAGATCGTTTCGTCGTCCGTCAGCAGGGGCGGAAAATCTGCGCTCTGCGGCTCGTTCTTCCAACCAAAGATGTTCCGCTCAAAAGGCTAGGCGATGTGTTATGTGACATTACCTTACCGCCCAATTCTGAAAGAAATCAATGACCACAAACCGGCCGACTTCGCTCCTCGCTCTGTGGACGATTTTTGTGACCCTGCTTTCTGTGCCGCTGACCGCACAGATATCAGTCCATCCCGTGATCCTCGACATGCCGGCGACCGAACTACAGCGCGCTGAGTTCGAAGTGGCGAATAGTTCAAGTGAGCGGGTCTATGTTTCGATTGAACCCGTGCGGATCGATAGCGCGGGCACACCGGTGGAAACGCGTATTGCCCCGTCCGATCCAGAAGAACTCGGCCTGCTGGCATCACCGCCAAGACTGATCGTCGAACCCGGTGAGAGACGTTTCGTGCGAGTTGCAGCGCTTTTGGCACCGGGGTTACAAGACAGGATCTTCCGCGTAGCGGTCAAACCCGTTGTGGGCGACTTGACTGGTGAGAAGAGCGGGTTGAAGGTCCTTGTAGGTTACGACCTTCTTGCCATCCAACGGCCGGAAGCCCCTTCGTTCACCCTTGACTGGCAGAACCGACCCGAAGAAGTGACAATCAGGAATACCGGTAATAGCAACGGACAGCTATTTAATGGAAGGGCATGTCAGCCGGATGAGGCTGAAGAACTGTGCACTGAACTTCCGTCAGGGCGGCTATACGCCGGAAGCGAGATGACGGTTGCGAAACCCGAAGGCACGACGGCGTCCTATGATGTCCTTTTCATGGGCAAGTCGACCCGCGTTATATTGGAATAACGTGCGCAAGACGGTGCAGCTTAGACTCGCCATTGACCGTGCCCACTGAGTGGTCCGTGTTAATTGTCAGTGCGATACCCATCGTCAAAACATTTGGCACTGATGGCTGGTTAAGTTACCGAGTATCCGTCGTCAGAACATTTGGCACTGATAGCTGCGTAAATAAACGGAGTGTGGGCTTAGTTAGTTGGGTTGATATTAGGCAGCCAGCTTGCGCTATTGCAAGCGCCGGCATTCGATAGTCTATCGCTTGATCCTTTCACGTTGTCTGGTGATGGATGCAAAGCAGAACGACAGCATTTGGGCCTATTCTGTTGAAAAACTCCGCTTGAAGAGGGGAGCATGTTCTGATTCAACGTAACTGTAGTTGGGAGTTATGCTGATGATGGGCGAACGAACGGTGATGCAGGAAGCGCTGTTTTACAGCTTCCGCATTGAGGACCATGTGCCAGCGGATAATTTGCTGCGTTCGATCGACCGCTTCGTTGATCTGGAAGGCATCCGCGAGCATGTTCGGCCCTATTACAGCGACACGGGGCGGCCCTCCATCGATCCTGAACTGATGATCCGGA
>CAIPUN010000152.1 GCA_903868245.1 uncultured Sphingomonadales bacterium
CCGCGTGAATCTCGGCGCTGGCAAATAACGCGCCTTGACGGTAAAAGGCCAGCCAATCCGTCAGCCGACGACAATATTATGTGAGATTTTGTGACTTCAGCACCTGAAAAGCCAGACGTTTCATCTGCAACTGCGCCTGCCTCGTCGGAATGGCGCGAATATGGCGGCTTCTTGCTGAAGCTTGCATTGTTCGTTTTCATCCTGCGCAGCTTCATCGTCTCGCCGTTCAACATCCCATCGGAATCGATGCAACCGCGATTGCTCATTGGCGATTATCTGCTCGTGGCGAAATGGCCTTATGGCTATTCCAAGAATAGCGTACCTTTCTCGCTACCGATTATCCCTGGGCGGATTTTCGAGAGCCAACCAGCACGCGGCGATGTCGTTGTTTTCAAGGCCCCAATGTCGAACGGCGCGGATTATATTAAGCGTGTCATTGGCCTACCCGGTGACGTTATTCAGATGCGCGAGGGTATCCTTGAAATTAATGGCGTTGCGGTGAAAAAGGAGCGTATTGCCGACCTTGTCATTCCCGTTACACAAAATATGCGTGACACTGCTGAGGCTGAAAGAAATCCATTCCCGTGCTGGCGTCCAGACATGGAAGAGCCAGCAGCTAAGGGTGGCACGCAATGTCGCTACCCCCGTTTTCGCGAAACTTTACCCGAAGGCAAAAGCTATGAAATTCTCGATCTTGCGGACGGTCTAGAGGGCGACAACACGCAAGCTTTTGTCGTTGGCGAAGGTGACATTTTCCTGATGGGGGATAATCGCGACAGAAGCGCGGATAGCAGATGGTCACCTATCGAGAAACCCGGCGCTATCGGCATGGTGCCGCAAGAGAATCTTGTCGGGCGTGCGTTGGTGTCGGTATTCTCGACTGACGGATCGTCACATTGGTTGCTGCCGTGGACTTGGTTTACAGCCACGCGCGCTGAACGCATTGGACAAGGGTTTTGACCAGCGACGAACAAACGGCCTGGCTGACGGCGCTACTTCCAAAGCCGCCTAAGGATATTGCGCTTTACCAACGTGCTCTCACCCACGGCAGTACGGGGCAACCGGACTATCAACGGCTTGAATTTCTGGGCGACCGTATCTTGGGACTGATCATCGCTGATATGCTCTATCACCGATATAAGGATGAAGCCGAGGGTCGACTGTCACATCGCCTGAACGCACTTGTGTCTGGCGTAACCTGCGCTGACATCGCGCGGCAAATTGGTCTTCCGCCTTTTGTCCGGCTTGGCAAGCAAGCCCGTGATGATGGCGCGCAACAAAGCGATAATGTGTTGGGTGACGTCATGGAGGCCATTATTGGCGCTGTCTATCTCGACCATGGCTTACTCGACACCCGCGATCTTGTAGAACGGCTCTGGAGGCCACTTCTCGAATCCGCAAACGGCGCCCCAAAACATCCCAAATCCGAACTCCAAGAATGGTGCGCCGCCCATGGGCGCAAGGTTCCTGAATATGTTATCACCAAAAAAGAAGGCCCTCCCCACGCCATGAAATTTGAAATCACCGTCACCGTAAAAGGCTTTGCGCCCGTTACGGCCACCGCCAACAGCAAACAAGCCGCTGAAACCGCCGCTGCGCTTGCATTTTTGGACGCCAACGCATGACCAAAAAATGCGGTCACGTCGCCATTATCGGCGCGCCAAATGCGGGTAAATCAACATTGGTCAATGCGCTGGTCGGGCAGAAGGTTGCAATCGTTAGCCCCAAGGCACAAACCACGCGTACACGCATGTTGGGCGTTGCTTTGGCCGGCGAAACGCAGATCATCCTCGTTGACACACCGGGCATCTTTGCCGCGCAACGCAGGTTTGACCGCGCGATGGTGGCGGCGGCTTGGGACGGTGCGGGCGATGCGGACATGATTGCGTTAATCGTCGACGGCCGCGCAGGCGCAGGACCAAAGGTTGAGAAAATCCTTGAAGGATTAAAAGACCGCCCAGAACGCAAATGGCTCGTGCTCAATAAAGTCGACATTGCGGCTAAGGACAAATTGCTCGCCTTAACCACGAAACTGACAGAAAAGTGCGCTTTTGAACAAATTTATTATATCAGTGCCGCGACGGGAGATGGGTTAGATGAGTTCAAAACCGCCCTTGCCGACAATATGCCTGAGGGCGAATGGCATTTCCCAGAAGACCAAGTTTCCGATGCAACCGAGCGCCTGATCGCGTCGGAAATAACACGCGAGCAACTTTATCTGCAACTGCATGAAGAACTTCCTTATGCCAGCGCCGTCGAGACTGAAAAATATAGCGAACGCGAAGACGGCTCACTAGAAATCCATCAGCAGATTTTGGTAGCGCGCCCGACGCAGCGCGCCATTGTCTTGGGCAAAGGAGGTACGCGGATTAAAGCCATTGGAGAGGCGGCGCGACTTGAACTGGCCAAGCTCATGGGCGTTAAAGTCCATCTCTATTTGCATGTGAAAGTCCATGCCAAATGGGACGAGGACCGCAGCCTGTATCGCGACATTGGCCTGGAATGGGTCGAATAACCGCCGTCCGGTTTTCTCCAAAACACGTCGCTCCAGCGAAGGCTGGGGCGACGGTTAGTTTTATTTCGTTGCTTTCGTTTTTGCTTTCGCAGCTGGTTTAGCCTTCATAGCCACCTTTTTCGGCGCAGCCTTCTTCTTGGGTGCAGCCTTTTTCTTGACCTTGCCCTTCGGCGGCATTGCCGCACGGGCGTCAATCAACTGTGCGGCTTCTTCCAACGTTAGCTCGTTAGGCGCAATGGACTTAGGCAC
>CAIPUN010000153.1 GCA_903868245.1 uncultured Sphingomonadales bacterium
AATCCGACAGCCGCAACGCCCATGCCCTTCAGCATCGCGCGCCGATTGCTACCTGCGTGCAAAAATGTTTTGAAATCCATCATAGTTCTCCCGCTGAAACCATTGCCATAATTTGGATATGCTGGACTAATATCCCGACTAAGAAAAGCCCCTTTTTTCCAAGCCTTGCGACGCAACTTAATTACGATACATCGCAATTACTTTGCACCGCACCATAACTATTTAGCGCGCGACGTCGCTTCTGCATCAACCGCCGCTTGAACAGCTTTGTAAAAGGCCTCCCGTTGCACGCCTACCGTATTGGGGTCAGTTGCCTTGGGCCAATTGCTGTTTGAAGCGATCACAAGATTGCGCTTAGGGTCGATGAAAATGCCCTGACCGAAAATGCCCTGGGCCGCATAGCTGCCGTCGTCATAGGTCCACCATTGATAGCCATAGCCTTTACCGGGCATGCCGATATCGGCTTGCTTGCTTGTTGCCGGCGCAATCCAGTTATCGGGCAAGATGCTTGTACCGTTGACCTTTGCTCCGCCGAGCATGAACAAACCAAAACGTGCGTAATCGCGTACTGATGCCTGAATGCAACAGCCGCTAATCTCGTGCCCGGTAGCGCCCAATAGCCAGCTTGCGTCCTGCTCCATACCAAATGGGGCCCATAATTTCTCCGACAGATAGGCGGACAAGGTCTTCTTTGTAGCGGAGCTGACCAACACGCCAATCAAATTGGTTTCGCCAGTTTTGTAGACCCATTTTGTGCCAGCAGGCGCCTCACGCGGCAGATTGCGCATATAGCTGACTGTTACGTCCATACCGTTTTCGGCCTTGTGTGCATTGAACAAGGCAACGTCAGACTTGGGGTCTTCATAATCCTCATTCCATTTGACGCCGGATGTCATCGTCAGCAATTGCGCGATAGTGACGTCATCATAAGCAGATCCTTTCAGATCGGGGATATAGGCCGAAACCTTGTCATCGATGCTTTTGATATAGCCGTCTTTTATCGCCGCACCGACCAAAGTCGAGGTGAAGGATTTTGCAACGGAAAAGCTCGTCCATTTGCCCTCTGGACCAAAATCGAGACCATATTTTTCCATCCGCACTTTGCCATCTTGAATGATGACCAACCCTGCGGTGCGTTGCGCCTTCATATAGGCGTCGACATCGGTTGCGATTGTCAACGGCGTGCCCTTGGGTAAAGCATAAACCGAGTCGCCTTTGGCAATGACATTGGCTTTGGCAAGGATGGGAATCCGGTCCATCGTGCGAAACGCGGCGTCGCGCTGCTCTACGCTCCAGAACAGCACATTAGCGTCCGTTGGTAGATGGGAGATAAGCGCTTTCATATCCTTGTCCGCGCTGACCCAGAAACCGCCCGCTGCTGATGCTATGACCAACAAAACTCCGAATATCCATTTTTTCATCTTACTCCCCCAATGTCATGTCTTGATGCAGGCGACTTGCGCAACATAGCCGCAGCCGCCTTTCTATCACCTTGCCCAATACATCAGATAACGGCGCCAAAGCGAAGCAAATTTATCACCAAAGCCAGTTGGTAAAATTCATTGCGCAATCAACAGCAGTCATTGCGAAAGACCAAGGCGCGCCTTATGTATATAACACACGCCCGTTAAAAGGCAGTATTTCTAGGCGATTTGCCAAGTGGAGGAACTCGTTAGATGCGTAAAACTTATTTGAAATTTCTTCTTGTGCCCGTTGCTGCAGTCTCGTTAGCCGGATGCGGTATCAACAGTGTTCCAACGGCTGAGGAAAATGCCAAGGCGAAGTGGGCAGATGTACAAGCCGCGTTTCAAGAGCGCGCAAACCTCATTCCTAACCTAGCCAATATCGTCAAAGGCGCGGCCGCTCAGGAAAATAAGACCCTGACGGAAGTCATACAGGCGCGTGCACAAGCCACATCGCCCAGCATTCAGGTCAACCCTAGCGACTTGAACGACCCTGCAAAAATGGCGGCGTTTCAGAGGGCACAAAATCAATTATCTGGCAGCCTGTCGCGCTTGCTGGTTTCGGTAGAGCAATATCCGCAGTTAAAAAGCCAGGAAGGCTATTTGAAACTCCAAGATCAATTGGAAGGTCAGGAAAACCGCGTGCGCATTACGCTGCGCGATTATAATGAAGCCGTGCGTGGGTATAATACCACCATTCGCACATTCCCCGACATCATTGGTGCAAAGATCATCCACGGCGCAAAGCCGATGGTTCCGTATCAGGCCACAACACAAGGTGCGGAGACCGCACCCACGCTGGATATGGCGCCCGCGGCGTAAGGCCAATTTGGGGAATTGAACATGAAAAAGGCCCTTGGCCTCATGATTGTGCTGCTGCTGGCCTTTACCGGCCAAGCAGCAGTTGCGCAAAATTTTCCGAAACTGACCGGCCGCGTTGTGGATCAAGCAGATCTACTGGATCCACAACAAGAGGCCGCGCTCACGGCCAAATTGGCTGGGCTGGAAACCCGAACCAAGCGTCAATTGGTGGTGGCAACGCTGAGCAGTCTCGAAGGCTATGAGATATCTGATTATGGATATCGGCTTGGTCGGGAATGGGCATTGGGTCAGGATGGCAAAGGCGAGGCCGAGAAGGACAATGGCGCAATCCTGATCATTGCCCCCAATGAACGCAGAATGCGGATTGAGGTGGGCTATGGCCTGGAACCCGTGCTGACGGATGGTCTGTCCTCTACAATCATTCGCAACGACATCACGCCACGTTTTAAAGACGGTGATTTTGTCGGCGGCATCAATGCGGGCGTTGACCGCATTGTCACGCAACTCGAACTCCCCGCCGACGAGGCAGCCAAGATTGCAAGTGCGGCACAGCAACCCCGTGACCGCGATGAAGGCGGTCCACTGGGTGCAATTATCTTTGTGCTCTTCCTTATCTTTTTCGTATTCCTGCCAATGTTCCGTTCAATGAATGGTGGCGGGCGCAAGCATCGACGCGGCGGCATGGGGCCAGTGATCATCTGGGGCGGCGGCAGCGGCTTTGGCGGCGGTGGATTTGGTGGCGGCGGATTTGGTGGATTTGGTGGCGGAGGCGGCAGCTTCGGCGGCGGCGGTGCGTCAGGCGGTTGGTAGGATAAAGCGATATGACCATGTATAAAATCAGCCATATGACCGCCGCCGACCATATCTTGGTGACAGCGGCGGTTGCCGACGCCGAGCAGCACACGAGCGGCGAAATCGTCACCATAGTGAATGACCTATCGGACCATTATGAAGATGTCCGCATAGCCTGGGCTAGCGCCGTTGCGTTCATTGCCTTGGCGACTTACGCGACCTTCCCCGACATTTACATCGGTCTGATTAATGGCCTGTTGGGTGGATGGGGCCACGAATACAGCACGGGTGAATATGCTACATTACTGTTGAGCGCAGTCGCGCTGAAATGGATCGGCACATGGTTCATCCTGAAATGGATGCCCTTGCGTTTGGCGCTCACGCCCAAAGCCATAAAGCTGGCACGCGTCCGTAGCAGGGCGATCAGTCTGTTCAAGGTCGGAACCGAGTCCAAGACCTTAGGCCGAACAGGTGTTTTATTGTATCTGTCTATGAAAGAGCATCGTGCGGAAATCGTCGCTGACGAAGCCATCGCATCCAAGGTTGCGCCGGAGGTTTGGGGCGACGCAATGGTTGCCTTGCTGGATCAAGTAAAAGCCGGAAATCCCGGCGCTGGCGTTGCGGCGGCGGTTGCGCAAATGGGTGTTGTTTTGGCCGAGCATTTCCCCAAGGGTTGCGAAAATCCTAACGAACTGCCTGACAGGCTCATCGAATTATGATGGAACCAGATGAAACGGAAACCGTGATGTGGCAAGGACGCTTCATCACGGCGAAGACGCGTGGAAAATGGGAATATGTCAGCCGCGCACGCGGCATCAAAGCAGCGGTTATCCTTGCGATGGAGGATGATCATGTCCTGCTGGTCGAACAATATCGCGTTCCGCTTCGTGCGAATTGTATTGAATTGCCTGCGGGCCTAATTGGCGACCATGAAGCGGGTGAAGACACTTTGGTGTCCGCTGCCCGAGAGCTTGAGGAAGAAACTGGCTATCGTGCCGACCATTTGGAAATCATGGGCGAATATTTCTCGTCACCCGGCATGGTCAGCGAGAGCTTCTCGCTCGTCCGCGCGCGTGGCCTGATAAAAGTAAGCGACGGCGGCGGTGTTGATGGCGAAAATATCATCGTCCACCGCGTTGCTTTGGCAGATTTGCGGCATTTTGTTCAGGAAAAACGCGCCGAAGGTTGCGTCATAGACGTCAAGCTTCTGATGCTGCCAGGAATGATCGCTTAACGGAAGTTATCCGCATAGGCCTGAAGCTTCAGCGTTTTAGGCGGCGTTGGAATAAAGGTCGCCGTTATTCCCTTCTTCCCCGCAAAAGCCCGGGCGGCATCAAGACTTGGGAAGGTCAATTGCACTTGCGATTGCGTATCGCCTGAGCCTGCCCAACCCATCAAAGGGTCCGCTTTGCGGGGTTCTGCCGGCACATATTCCAGCACCCATTCGCGGCGTCCACTACCTGACTGCATGGCATTTTTGGGGCGTTGAAAAATACGGGCGGACATATTGCGTTTCCTGACGGTTAATTCGGCATCGCCTTGCCCGAACAGCATCTGAGTCGTCAAGCGTTGCGGGCTTGTGCTTTTTTGGTCTTGAGACTGGCGATGCTTTCCCAAGGCGTATCTGGCCAGTTATGCTTGGGATAACGACCGCGCATTTCTTTGGCGACATCACGCCAGCTTCCGCGCCAAAATTCGGGCAGGTTGCGCGTGGTCTGAATAGGACGACCTGCAGGAGAAGTGAGGCTCAAAACAAGCGGAATGCGCTCAACGCCGACCAACGGGTGCGTATCAAGGCCGAATAAAGCCTGCACGCGCAATTCGACCGTCGGGCCAGCCTCAGCGGCGTAATCGATATCGTGCGCTGTTCCGGCGGGGCTTTTGAACGAAGCGGGCGCAATTTGGTCAATGCGCGCCCGCATATCCCATCCGAGCAAATTATCCAGCGCTTCCGTCAGAGCAGATGGCGTGACATCGCGTAAGCGGTTCACCTTACCCAGCAAAGGCAGAAGCCATTGTTCCGTGCTGTGCATCAATGCGTCGTCGCTGAGCGCGGGTATGCCGGCAAACGTCGCGCGTTCCCGAAGCTTAAGGGCTGAAGCTGACCAAGGCAGTACATCAATTCCGATATCTCGCACAGCAGCTAACAAAGCGTTGGTAACGGCCAGAGCTTCGGGTTTTTCTACACGCCCCTCGCTTAGCACTATGGCGCCGAGCCGCCGCTGCGTGCGGGCTTCGACGCGGTCAGCACTTTTGTCATATGATAGGATTTCCTGATTGATGATGCGGTGCCCAAAACGCCCAATGATTTCGGCCTCGGTCAGCGCAGCCGCCGACAATATCCGCGCGCCGGATGCCGCGCCTTGCATATCGGCCACGGCAAGCCATTCCTCACGTGCGAGAGGTGACGCCGCGTCAAGCTGAAGCCCGCGTCCCATTGCGCTGATCCATTTCTCGCCCTTAGGGTCGCGACGCTTCGCAATACGTTCAGGAAATGCTGTGGCGATCAGGCCGCCGATACTCAGCGGTTCGACCCCGCCATTACCGCTACAAAGCCGTGCAATGCGCTGCGCCAGCTTGCGTGCAGCTTCTGCCTTTGGCCCGCGTTCTCGCACGAAGCGTTCATAGCGTGCGTCAATGTCCTCACTTTGTCCGCCCAAGCCGCGCTCTTGTATCAGGACCGCCAACATAGCGGCGTCTACCGCTTGTCCGCTGTGGGCTGCGGTCGCGACCATATGCGCAAGATTTGGAGGCAGTGGCAGGTTAGCCAGCATCGTTCCGTGCGCCGTAATCCGTCCCTGCGCGTCCAATGCCTCCACCGAAATCAGCAACTTATATGCTTGCTGAACCGCGGCGGCCGGTGGAGCGTCAAGCCAACGGAGTTTCGTAGGATCATTTTCGCCCCAGCGCGCGCAATCGAGCATTAGAGGCGCAAGATCACTCTCCAGAATCTCCGGCGGGTCG
>CAIPUN010000154.1 GCA_903868245.1 uncultured Sphingomonadales bacterium
CCACTTTCGGGGTGAACGCCGACGGTGCGTGGCAACGATAGCAACTTCACCGCCCATTCAAGGCCGATATCCTCTGCAGGAATATCCTTGGGGATAGAGGCACGTTTGACGTTGGAGCCTTCACCCATTTCGAAATAAGGACCAAAACGTCCCGTCTTTCTGCTGACTTCTAATTGTGTTTCGGGGTGCTGGCCAAGTACTTCTGGGCCGGTATCTTCCCCACTCTCCCCGCCGGGCTGCGCAAATTTTCGAGTATATTTGCAATCGGGATAATTTGAGCAGGCGACAAAGGCGCCGAACTTTCCGCCACGCAGTGCCAACCTACCTTCACCACATTTTGGGCAAATGCGGGGATCGGTGCCATCTTCGCGCTCTGGAAAGAGATAAGGCGACAGGAAGATATCAAGTTCTGCGGTCACCTCAGACGGCTTCTGCTCCATAACCTCAACGGTCTTTGGTTTGAAATCGCGCCAGAATGCCTCCAAAAAGGACTGCCAATCGGCGCGGCCACCGCTGATTTCATCCAACTGATCTTCCAGACCAGCGGTATAATCATACGCGACATAGCGTTCAAAAAAGCGTTCAAGAAATGCTGTAAGAAGTCGTCCGGATTCCTCTGCAAAAAAACGATTTTTCTCGACGCGAACATAAGCGCGATCTTTCAGAACTTGAATGGTCGATGCATATGTCGACGGACGACCGATACCCAATTCTTCCAGACGCTTGACCAAGGTCGCTTCCGAAAAACGCGGTGGTGGTTGTGTAAAATGCTGGGTCTTTTCGGCTGCGTGCTTGGCCGGCGTGTCGCCAATGGCCAAAACTGGCAAAATGGCGCCATCTTCGCCCTCGTTATCATCTAATCCTTCTTCATATACCGCAAGAAATCCGGGGAATTTCATAACTTGACCGGTCGCGCGCAATCCGGTTTGTCCGGTGCCGTCGAGCAGATCGACAGTTGTGCGCTCCATGCGCGCCGAAGCCATCTGGCTGGCCATAGCGCGTTTGAAAATCAGGTCATACAAGCGGCCATGGTCACCTGATCCGGCCTTATCCTTACTAAAATCGGTTGGGCGGATCGCCTCATGCGCTTCCTGCGCATTTTTTGCTTTGCTTTGATATACGCGGGGTTTTTCGGGCAAATAGCCACTGTCAAACCGATCCGAGATGGATTTACGCGCAGCGGAAATGGCGCTGTGATCCATTTGCACGCCATCTGTTCGCATATAAGTTATCGCGCCATCCTCATACAGGCCCTGCGCAATGCGCATAGTGTGGCTGGCGGAAAAGCCCAACTTACGTGCAGCTTCTTGTTGCAACGTCGATGTCGTAAATGGTGGTTGCGGGTTGCGGGTCACTGGCTTGGTCTCGACGGTTTCGACGGTGAATTTGCCTGTCTCAACCGCAAGGCGGGCTTGCTCAGCTTCGGCCTCGGTTTTTAGGTCCATCTTGTCGAGTTTCTTGCCAAGATATTGGATCAAACGGGCATCAAATTTTTGCCCCTTATGTTCCATTCCGGCCTTCACAGACCAATATTCCTGCGCACGAAACGCCTCGATCTCGCGTTCACGTTCGACAATGAGGCGTAACGCAACGGATTGAACACGACCAGCAGACTTTGCGCCAGGCAATTTTCGCCACAGCACGGGCGACAGCGTAAATCCTACCAGATAGTCCAACGCACGACGCGCGCGATATGCGTCAATCAGATCGATATCTAAAGCGCGCGGATGCTGCATGGCATCTGTTACAGCCTGTTTAGTAATCGCGTTGAATGTCACGCGGCCTACTTTGGCCGGCAGAGCTTTTTTCTTCGCAAGCACTTCTTGCACATGCCAGCTAATCGCTTCACCTTCGCGATCAGGGTCGGTCGCAAGTATCAGGCCATCGGCTTTTTTTGCTTCGTCGGTGATAGCCTTTAGCTGCTTCGCTTTATCGGCATAATTATCCCACAGCATTTCAAAGCCATTGTCTGGATTAACCGAACCGTCCTTAGGAGGTAAATCGCGGATGTGGCCATATGATGCCAGCACCTTGAAACCAGGACCCAAATATTTCTCGATTGTCTTAGCTTTTGCAGGTGATTCAACGATAACTAATTGCATGATATTTTGTGCTTTTCTAAAATCTCTCGCGTACGCGTATAGGCTGACGGGGTAAGACCATGCTCGTCAAGACGGAAAATGAAGGTGTGATTTATGCCGCCAAGCGGACCTTTCCGCCCGCACCGCGTTCCAATTTTCCGGCCAGCTCGAATTCAAGTAGGACCATCTGGACCGTTGCCGCACTGCTACCTGATTGGCGAACTAATTCATCGATAGAGACATAGGTCATACCCATAAGGTCAATTACCGCGCTCCGTTCTGCATTGCTTCCTTCATCGCTTGTGATGTTAGTAGATGGTTCGAATTTAGCCGCAGGCGCAAGCATGCGATTGTCCAAGGGAGAAATAAGCTCAACGATTTCCGCCGCGTTCTGCACCAAAGTTGCGCCTTCACGAATAAGCTGGTTGCAACCCCGTGACCGTGGATCGAGCGGAGACCCGGGAATAGCCATAACCTCACGCCCCGCCTCTGCCGCAAGCCGCGCAGTAATGAGCGATCCCGACTTTGGCGCAGCTTCAATAACCAAAGTACCTGCCGAAGCGCCAGCGATGATGCGGTTACGATACGGGAAATGCCTTGCGCGCGGTTCAGTGCCCGGCGGTTGTTCCGCAATTAAAAGTCCGCGCTCGGCAATGGCCTCCTGAAGTGCACGATTTTCGGGCGGATAAACTACGTCGATACCACCAGCGATAACCGCGATAGTTCCGTTTTCGATGGAGCCCGCATGCGCGACCGAGTCAATGCCGCGGGCCAGACCCGACACAACAGGCAACCCCATTTGGCCGAGTTCAAACGCCAACTGCCGCGCAAATTGACAGGCACCTGCCGATGCATTGCGCGCGCCGACGATTGCCACAGTAGGTTGCGCCAGTAATGCAAGATTGCCCTTTACGCAGATTACGGGTGGGGCATTGTCCATATGCGACAGCAAATAAGGATAGTCCGCATCGCCGATGAAAACATGGCGCGCACCAAAGGCTTGAGCAAACTTAAACTCTCGCGCAATATCTGCCTCATTGGCCAGCAACACCTGCTTTCCACCGCCACGACGTATGAGATCAGGTAAAGCCTCAAGCACGGCCCGCGCGCTGCCAAAACGCGCCATGAGTTGCCGATAACTTACGGGACCTATGTTGGGAGAGCGGATCAGGCGGAGTTTATCCATTTGCTTTTGGCTGCCTCCCATCACCAATATCAGCTTTTGCTTTTACCAATTCGCGGTTCAGTGCCGTCCATGAGATTTTCGATATTGGCTCTATGTTTCCAAAAGACGAGCAATGTGCATGCCGTGAGCAATGCGACCAGTTCATAATATCCGAAAATGGCGGCAGCTAAGGGCGCACATAGGGCGGCGACCAAGCCAGCCAGGGAAGATATTCGTGATATCAGCAATACCCCTATCCAAGTGGCCGCGTAAACCAAGCCGCCCTGCCAAAATAGGCCAAACATGATACCCGCATAGGTTGCCACACCCTTGCCGCCCTTGAATTTAAGCCAAACTGGAAAAAGATGGCCGAAAAATGCTCCAGCTGCCGCAAAAATTTCCCCGCCGGGAAGGTAAAGTGCCGCAAGCCAGGCGGCAAAAAAACCTTTAAGCAGATCAAGAAGCAAGGTAAGCGCAGCGAGCCCTTTACGCCCTGTGCGTAACACATTTGTCGCGCCAATATTGCCTGACCCAATGGACCTAATGTCGCCGCCGCCAGCGAAACGCGTGAGCAACAAGCCGAAGGGGACGGAGCCAAGCGCATAACCAAGCAACAGCCCCGCAGCCATATTGAACCAAAGATCACTCACCACACGAATCCCCCCTAAATATCTGTATTATGTAGCTGTTTTGTTCCGCATGCTCAAGCTAGTCTGGTTATTAGTTCATCCGCCGACTTTATTTTCTTTCGGCGCAGCGCATATTAAATCACTCTAAGCGAAAATATCGCAATAGCGGAACCGGATTGACGCTTATTGCAAGTCGTTCGCGCTGGATTTTTGCCTTTCCCGCGATTATTGGGCGTCATCATATCGCATTGACGGTACCAACTCGGGGTTAATATCCGTGAATTATAACGCTGTTTTTGATAAGGCAATTGACCGGCTTCATGCTGAGGGCCGCTATCGCGTATTCATCGATATCCTTCGGAACAAGGGTAATTACCCCAACGCACGCTGCTTTGCTGGACATAATGGTCCAAAAGACATCACAGTATGGTGCTCTAACGATTATTTGTGCATGGGCCAGCATCCAGACGTTATCAGCGCGATGGAAAATGCTTTGCATGATGTGGGCGCCGGATCTGGTGGAACACGCAACATTGGCGGTAACACCCATTATCATGTCGAGCTTGAGCAGGAACTTGCGGACTTGCATGGCAAAGATGGTGCACTGCTGTTTACGTCGGGCTATGTTTCGAACGACGCGACTTTGTCGACGCTCGCAAAGGTCTTACCGGGCTGCATCATTTATTCGGATGAATTGAACCACGCGTCCATGATAGCAGGCATTCGCAACGCAGGATGCGAAAAGCGCGTTTGGCGGCACAACGACCTTGCGCATCTTGAAGAGTTGCTGGCCGCCGATGATGCAGAAGCGCCAAAGCTGATTGCATTTGAAAGCGTCTATTCAATGGACGGAGACGTCGCACCTATTGGCGCGGTCTGCGATCTAGCAGAGAAGTATAACGCGCTTACCTATTGCGATGAAGTTCACGCCGTGGGCATGTATGGCGCGCGTGGCGGTGGTATTTCAGAGCGCGACGCGGTGGCGGATCGTGTAACCATTATCGAAGGCACGCTTGGCAAGGCATTCGGCGTTATGGGTGGCTATATCGCAGCGGACCAAAATATCATTGATGTGATACGTTCTTATGCACCGGGCTTCATCTTCACGACATCCTTGTCGCCCGTTTTGGTTGCAGGCGTATTGGCAGCTGTCCGCCATTTGAAGGCGTCCAATGTTGAGCGTGATGCGCAGCAAGCGAATGCGGCGATGTTGAAAAAGCTGTTTGCTGAAGCAGGTCTTCCTGTGATGTTAAGCAACACGCACATTGTGCCGTTGATGGTGGGCGATCCCGTCAAGGCCAAAAAGGTCAGCGATATATTGCTCGCCGAATATGGCGTATATGTACAGCCGATCAATTATCCGACAGTTCCACGTGGCACGGAACGGCTGCGTTTTACCCCCGGCCCGCAACATGATGAGGGCATGATGCTTAATTTAACGGCGGCGTTAGTAGAAATCTGGGGCCGTATGGAAATGCCCGTCGCTCAGGCGGCCTGAGCAAGCAACTTCACGAACAGTTCCCGATCCACGTTTCCACCAGACAAGGTTACTGCGGTAACAGCTTTTGGCTGAATTTTACCGGCAAGCACCGCAGCCAGTGCAACCGCGCCACCTGGTTCTACCACGAGGTGCAACTTTTCAAACACCACGCGCATCGCGGTCGCCACTTCGTCTGTAGTGACAGAAGTACCCTGACATACGCGATGGCGCAAAATTTCAAAATTAACTGGATAAGTTTGCGGCGTCTGTAATGCATCGCAATAGGTTGGGTGCGTCAGGTTTTTGACAGGTAAAATTTCACCCGCAGCAAGCGAACGAATGATATCATCCCAACCCTCTGGTTCAACAATGGCGATTTCTGCATCCGGACATGCCAGCGCAAGACCGGATGCCAAACCACCCCCGCCGCAGCACGAAACAATCATATCTGGCCCCGACAGGCCTAAATTATGCAGTTGTTCAGTAATTTCTATTCCAGCGGTCCCCTGCCCTTCAATAACCCATGGATCGCCAAAGGCGTGTACTAATGTCGCGCCACTTTGGGCAATCAACCCAGCGGCGACTTCTTCACGTGACTCCGTGGCGCGGTCGTAAAGAACCACATTTGCGCCAAGAGCCTTCGTCGCCTCTAGTTTCATCCGCGGTGCATTGGATGGCATCACAATAGTTGCAGATATTCCAAGCCTCTTGGCGGCCCAAGCAACGCCCTGAGCATGGTTTCCGCTAGAAACGCCGACAACACCGCGCGCGCGTTCGGCTTCATCAAGGTCCGAAAGCCGATGCCACGCACCGCGTATCTTGAAAGCGCCTATAGGCTGAAGCATTTCAGCCTTGCACCAGATAGTTACACCGTCCACCTCGAGTGGTAGCAATGGTGTTTTAGGAAGAATATCGGTAATTTTGGCCATCGCCCGCAGCACGCCCTCATGCGTTGGCATTTTGTGGGCCGCAGCCAATTCTTGTTCTGTCATAAAAGGCCCCTATATGCGTGCGCTGAACGAATCTCTGATAAGAGGAAACAGAAGATGAGCAAGATATTGGTTATTGGCGCTGGCGGCGTCGGTTCGGTTGCAGTCCATAAGATGGCCATGAACCCAGATATCTTTAGCCATATCAGCCTCGCGAGCCGCACCAAGTCCAAATGCGACGCGATTGCCGTATCGGTCAAGGAGCGCACTGGCGTCGATATCGACACTTATGGCCTTGATGCCGACGATGTGCCTGCGACCACTGCTTTGCTGAACCAGATTAAGCCAAGCCTCGTCGTAAACCTTGCTTTGCCATATCAAGATCTCAACATCATGGACGCGTGTCTGGCCGCTGGTGTGCATTATATGGACACCGCAAATTATGAGCCACTGGATGTGGCGAAGTTCGAATATCATTGGCAGTGGGCTTATCAGGATCGCTACAAGGACGCGGGTCTTACAGCGTTACTCGGTTCAGGTTTTGACCCCGGCGTTACTAGCGTGTTTACGACATACCTGAAGAAGCATTATTTCGATCGCATCGACACGCTCGACATTCTCGATTGCAATGGCGGTGATCATGGTCAGGCTTTTGCCACTAACTTTAACCCCGAAATCAATATTCGCGAAGTCACCGCGGTAGCGCGGCATTGGGAAAATGGTGCCTGGGTAGAAACCCCACCCATGTCTGTGAAGCAAAACTTCGACTTTGAAGCCGTTGGCCCCAAGAACATGTATCTGATGTATCATGAGGAAATCGAAAGCCTCAAAACCCATCTGCCCGAAATCAGACGTATCCGTTTCTGGATGACCTTTGGCGATGCGTATATCACGCATCTGAACGTGCTTCAGGCAGTCGGTATGACGCGGATTGATCCGGTTAACTATGAAGGCAAGGAAATCATTCCGCTTCAGTTCTTAAAGGCTGTATTGCCTGAGCCCGCGTCACTTGGCCCAACGACCAAGGGCAAGACCAACATTGGCTGCATCGCCACGGGCCTTGGCAAGGATGGCAAAGAAAAAACGCTCTACATCTATAATATCTGCGATCATGAGGACGCTTTTGCCGAAACTGGTAACCAAGCCGTCAGCTACACAACCGGTGTTCCTGCTATGATTGGCGCGGCGATGCTGCTCACGGGCAAATGGTCCGGTGCCGGCGTTTGGAACATTGAACAGTTCGATCCCGATCCCTTCATGTACATGCTCAACGCGCATGGTCTCCCATGGCAGATCAAAGAACTGGACGGGCCTTTGGCGTTCTAAAAAGAGACGGAACAGTAAAATTTATACGTCACCCTGAACTTGTTTCAGGGTTCATTTTTTCTCTCCATCCTTCGGTCATTGTGGCACGATGGATGCTGAAACAAGTTCAGCATGACATCGGTGGTTTGGCAAAGCGGTGATGATGATATGGAAACCAAAGCAGGCGATCCTGGGGCATTTGCCCGTTTTGACCTTCACCGTGTGCCATCACCTGCCTTTGTGGTGGATGAGGCGGCTTTGCGGCGGAACCTTACCATTTTGGCAGACGTTAAAGAAAGATCCGGTGCCAAGATTTTATGTGCCATGAAGGCATTCTCCATGTGGAAGGTCGCACCGATCATTGGTGAATATCTGGATGGCGTATGTAGTTCGGGTCTCTGGGAATCGCGATTGGCGCGGGATTATTACAAGGGTGAAATTGCCACTTATTGCGCAGGCTATAAAGAGGCCGACATGGCCGAGATCGTCGCCATTTCCGACCATGTCATTTTCAACAGCCCATCACAGTATCGCCGTTTTGCATCGTTCCTGAATGACAGTGTCGATGTCGGCCTACGGATCAACCCAGAGCATGCCGAGGGCGAAGTAGCAAAGTATGATCCTTGCTCGCCCGGATCGCGGCTTGGGTTTCCAATTAGTCAGTTAAAAGCAGAGCATCTCGAGGGAGTTTCAGGTCTCCACTTCCATACGCTGTGTGAACAGGATTTCGAACCGCTTAAACGCACATGGGACACGCTGAAGCCACATATTGCTCCATATTTTGGCCAATTGCGCTGGCTGAATTTCGGCGGTGGCCACCATATTACACGCGCAGATTATCAGCGGGATGAACTTGTTACGTTCATTCAAGGCGTTCGCTCGGAAACGGGCCTAGACGTCTATCTCGAACCCGGCGAAGCGATCGCGCTCGATGCCGGGATATTGATTGGCGAATTGCTCGATGTTTTTGAGAACGGCCTTCAGGTCGGTATCACTGATATCAGCGCGACCTGTCACATGCCTGACGTCATTGAGGCGCCCTATCGCCCTGCCATGCTCGGAGAGCGCCCAGAAGGCTCTCCTGTGCGCCTGGGAGGGCCATCTTGTCTCGCCGGTGATATCATTGGGGATTATGTCTTGCCCGTGGCAGCAGAGCCAGGAGCGCGTTTCGCATTCTTGGATCAGGCCCATTATTCCATGGTTAAAACCAACACCTTTAATGGCGTGCCTTTGCCATCACTCTGGCTATGGAATAGCGATACGGATGCACTTGAATGCGTGCGTTCTTTCGATTGGACCGCGTTTCGTGACCGGCTGAGCTAAAAACCAAACGAATCGCTTTACAACACCCCCAGCTTTTCATAAGGCGCTCGTCCGCTGCCCCAGGGGGACTTCCAATAACCGCAAGGCAGCCTTGTTGTTTAATGTTATCTTTTGGGGGTCCCTTGAATTGTACGAGAACACTGACGCACTTGCTGTAGTCCGCGCCCTCCGCCCGGACGAACCAATCACGCTACTCCGCCCACATGCTGCTGCGCGCGCGGCCCGTTTCTTCGTAGAGAAGTTTCAGGGTAAGTCGCTTTATGCTGTCAAAGCGAACCCAACACCTGCCCTTCTGGAAATCCTGTGGGGCGCTGGCATCACACATTATGATGTAGCATCCTTGGGCGAAGTTCGGCTGGTTCATAAATTTTTACCAGATGCGAAGCTTTGCTTCATGCATCCGGTCAAGAGCGAGCGTGCCATTGCGCAAGCGTATCATAACCATAATGTCCGAACATTCAGCCTCGACAGTATCGAAGAGCTGGACAAGATTGTGCGCGCAACTGCCTTAGACGGCGTTGCTGCAACGGACCTTGAGCTATGCGTACGTATTCGCGTGTCGTCCGAGCATGCAAAATTAAGCCTGTCTTCAAAATTTGGTGCGGATCCATCTGAGGTTGCCGATCTATTGGTTGCAACGCGTCAGGTTGCCGATAGCCTTGGTATTTGCTTTCATGTCGGTAGCCAGGCTATGACGCCAGCGGCCTATGCCGATGCGATGGAACATGTCCGCGCCGCGATTGTCGAGGCGTCGGTCACGGTTGACATCGTAGACGTTGGCGGCGGTTTTCCCTCCGTTTATCCCGGCATGGAGCCTCCGGCACTAGATGGCTATTTCGATGTTATTCATAACTGCTTTGAAGATTTGCCGATTAGCTACTCCGCGGAGCTTTGGTGCGAACCTGGCCGTGCATTGTGCGCCGAATATGCATCTCTGCTCGTGAAGGTCGAAAAACGGCGCGGTAACGAACTATTCATCAATGATGGTGCGTATGGTTCTTTGTTCGACGCCGCGCATGTTGGCTGGCGCTTCCCTGTGGCCCTGCAAAGGTCGGAAACGTCTATTGGGACCCAGATGGCTGAGTTCAGCTTCTACGGGCCTACCTGCGACGATATGGACCATATGGCGGGGCCATTCATCCTTCCCGATGATGTCCAGGCGGGCGATTATATCGAAGTTGGAATGCTCGGTGCTTATGGCTGTGCCATGCGGACCGAATTTAACGGCTTTGGCGAAACTGAAACGCTAGTCGTGGCGGATGAACCAATGGCAACGCTTTATGGCTGGGCTCCAGCCAATGACATTGGTGTTCGGGCAACGCGTTCGCAAAGCTCAAACGTTTAAGTTCGGTTTGACAAATTAGCTGAGCTGCACCACCCTTCCCATCTAATTATGGGGAGATTTGATATATGAATATGCCTATTTTGGCGCCAGCAGCGGCATTAGTGCTGTGGTCAGTTTTCATGATGTTTTGGCTGATGGCGGCGCGTCTGCCCGCTATGGCCAAAATTGGCATAGACCTTCGCAAGGCTGCGCCTGGTGGGCGCGGACAAGACATTGATCCCAATTTGCCACCACCTGTGGCTTGGAAGTCGCATAATTACGCACATCTTATGGAACAGCCGACGGTATTTTATGCCGCGGTTATCATCTTGGCTATTTCCGGCGGGGCAACCGACCTTTCGGTATATTTGGCTTGGGGTTATACGATTTTGCGGGTGCTCCACAGTATCTGGCAATCGACGGTCAATATCGTCAGCATCCGTTTTGTGTTGTTTGTGTTGTCATCATTGTGCCTGACGGTTTTGGCCGTACAGGCTGTGATGGCAACCATTTAAAGGGGGAGTAATATGGAAAGCAGTATTTTAGGGCCTGTCGTCGCGCTTGCGGCGTGGACGATGATTATTTGGATATGGATGTACGCGACGCGCTTACCAGCTATGGGCCGCGCAGGCATTGACGGAACCAAGATTGTTGGTTCCTCCGCCGGTGCCTTGCGCGATGCGCTGGCTGCCAAGGGCGAAGAAAAAGCGTCGTGGGTTGCAGATAATTATAACCACTTACATGAAGCACCTACGGTGTTTTATGCGGTCTGTTTGACACTTGCCATGGTTGGCCAGGGCGACAATCTGAATGCAACGATCGCTTGGGTCTATGTGGGCCTTCGTGTCGCACATAGCTTGGTTCAAATTTTGTCGAACCGCGTTATCATTCGGTTTGGACTGTTTGCATTGTCGTCACTGGCACTCATGATGCTCGTCGCACATGCCGTAATGGCGGTGCTTCTTCACTAACGGCCGAAATGCCCAACCAGCTCGATATGGGTTGACCAGCGGAATTGCCCAACAGGCCAAATCCGCTGCAACCTATATCCGGCGGCCACCAGCATCTTTGCATCCCGCGCAAAGCTGGCGGGGTTACAACTTACATACGCAATATTCGGCACATTCGATGCAGAAAGCTGGGCGACTTGTTCTTTGGCGCCTGCGCGTGGCGGATCAAGCACCACCGTCTGGAATTTGTTGAGTTCTTCTGCCGAGAGAGGCCGCCGGAACAAGTCGCGATGTTCTGTGAATATCGTTCGGCCTGTGCGCCCTGCTGCTGCTTTAAGGGCAAGGCTGGCCTGAAGATCAGCTTCACCTGCATAGACCTTACAATCTGGCCCCATGGATAAGGCGAAAGTCCCAGAACCTGCAAACAAGTCCGCCACGATGGTGTAGTTACCAATGATGGAATTGACGGCCTCTACCAACGCCGCCTCACCATCCTCAGTGGCTTGCAGGAAGCCGTAAGGCTGATAACCCACAGCAACACCGCCAAGCGTTACCGTAACAGGCTCAGGCTCATAAAAGGGTACAGGACCATAGCCTTCATCCAACGAAAGGCGCGCAAGATTATGGGTTTTCGCAAATTCCGACAAGGTCTCATGCGTATCGAGATCATTCGCGATCCAGTTTTCAATCAATACGTCAACGCCTTGATCGACCATCGCCAATTTGATCTGAACCTGACGCGCACGGTTAAGCCGAGGCTCCAGCAGGCTGCGCAGTGGCTTAAGCAGCGCAAATAGCTCTGGCGCTACGACATCACATTGTCGCAAGTCTAAGATACGGTGACTTTTTTCGGTGCTGAAGCCCAGTTGAAACTGCTTCCCTGCCCATGCCGAACGGACCGCAATGCGCCGGCGGGTGGCGGGTGGAGACAAATGGACGGGCATCACTTCGCCGATGCTTACCTGTTGCGTCGCAAGGGCGTGCGTTACGCGTTCGGCAATGAATAGCCTCAGACTGTCCTCGTCGAGATGTTGCAATTGGCAACCACCGCACAAAGGAAAATGCTGACATGGTGGTGCGACGTGGTGCGGGCCGTGTATTAGCCCGCCCGATGGGTCTACAATATCGCCCGGTGCTGCCAAAGCCACATACCGACCATTTGCAGTGACGCCATCACCGCGCGCGGCCACCCTGATAATTTCTTCTGTCAAATCCATACCGCCCCATGCCCGTGAAGAGGCACGCAATCAACCAGCGACTTAGATATCAGCGAATACGTGGGTTTCTTTGGCACCACCAGGATGCGTTACCGCCCCCTTATAAGCAGGACCAACATTCTGGGCATAACGCCATATCGCGCCAGATTGATAATCCGTTTGACGCGGCTTCCAGCTTTTACGACGCTCTTCAAGGACTGCCGGAGCGACATTGAGATCTATTACACCCGTTTCGGCGTCGATCATGATTTCGTCACCATCCTCGATCAAAGCAATGGGCCCACCCAAAGCAGCCTCTGGCCCAACATGGCCGATGCAGAATCCACGTGTGGCTCCAGAGAACCGTCCATCGGTAATGAGAGCTACTTTCTCACCCATCCCCTGCCCGTAAAGAGCCGCTGTGGTCGACAGCATTTCGCGCATGCCGGGACCTCCCCTTGGTCCTTCATAACGGATGACAATGACCGATCCTTCACGAATTTCTCTTGCCTCAACGGCAGCAAAACAATCCTCTTCACAATCATAAACCTGTGCAGGACCAGTAAAGGTCAATCGATCCATGCCCGCAACTTTCACAATTGCGCCTTCTGGAGCCAGTGTACCGCGAAGCCCAACCACGCCGCCAGTCGGCGTTATAGGAGCTGTCGCAGGATAAATGACCTTTTGATCAGGGTTCCAAGTTATTTGATCGATATTCTCACCAAGTGTTTTGCCCGTAACTGTCATGCAATCACCGAACAATAATCCCTCTGCCAGCAAGGACTTCATAAGCATATACACGCCACCGGCATCATACATGTCGCGCGCGACAAACTGACCGCCGGGTTGGAGATCGGCCATATATGGCGTGGTCTTAAACGCATCTGCCACATCGAATAGATCGAATTCAATACCAGCCTCATGGGCCATGGCCGGCAAATGCAAAGCGCCGTTGGTTGATCCCCCAGTTGCGGCAACAATTCGTGCCGCATTAACAAAAGCTTCACGCGTACATATGTCACGCGGACGGATATTTCGTGCGAGCAAATCCATCACTTGGACGCCGGCGGCATGCGCAATTTGGTCACGGGTTGAATAAGGTGCTGGCGCCATGTTGCTGTTTGGCAACGAAAGACCAATCGCTTCTCCAACACAGGCCATGGTGTTCGCGGTATATTGTCCGCCACATGCGCCATGGCCGGGACAAGCCACGCGCTCAAGCTCTTCCAATTCCGATAAAGGGCACGCGCCCGCAGCATATTTGCCGACGATTTCGAAAACATCCTTGACCGTGACGTCTTTGTTATTGTGACGGCCAGGAAGGATGGAGCCGCCATATACGAAAATCGAGGGCACGTTTAAACGCAACATCGCCATCATAATGCCTGGCAGGGATTTGTCGCAGCCCGCAAAGCCCACAAGCGCGTCATAGCAGTGACCGCGCACCGACAGTTCAACCGAATCCGCGATAACTTCGCGGCTAACCAAGGAAGATTTCATCCCTTGATGCCCCATGGCAATACCGTCGGTTACGGTGATAGTATTGAAACGGCGCGGCATGCCGCCACCCTGCTCCACGCCGACACGCGCGATATCGGCTTGCGCATCTAGCGTTGTGTTGCACGGTGCGCTGTCATTTCCAGCGGACACCACGCCTACAAATGGCCGTGCGATTTCTTCAGCGGTCAGGCCCATAGCGTAATAATAGCTGCGATGTGGGGCACGTTCTGGCCCTACAGACACATGGCGGCTTGGCAATTTGGACTTGTCGAACTGGTTTGGCATACTGACCTCCGTTAAGCCTTGCGCTTTAAGCCATTTTATATGGATAAGCCAAGCTGTTCCGAAACAAAATGGCACATATCTGCCAATGTGCGTGCGTATCTTGCTTGTCCATCGAGACCACTTGATAGATCCTGCCGCATCTCAATTCCGATATAGGGGATGTTATTGGCTTCGGCGTGGCGGTTCATGGTCGCATTAAGCAGCTTGCCGGAATAAGGGAGTTGGTCGCCAACGCAATAACCGGCATCCTCCAGAAACGGTATGGCCAATTTGGACGCCGCTTCCTGTTCATTATACAGCACCCCAACCTCCCAAGGCCGCGCCTCATGTGGTTTGCTCTCTAAGGATGGTGTAAAGCTGTGTAGCGATAAAATCAGGGCCGGGCGGTGCTGAGACAGCAATTGCTGCAAATGGTCGTGATAGGGCCTGTGAAAGCGTTCCAGTCTTGCCTGTTTGTCCGTCAGGCTGGTAATGTTACCGGGAATAATTATCCCATCGCTTTCGCTGGGGATGGCGGCAGGATCACTTTCATCTCTGTTTAAATCGACAACAAGGCGCGAATAACCGCCTAGATAGGCCGCAAAGCGCGCATCTTGTGTGATCAAGCGCACAACCTCTACAACGCCAATGTCCCAAGCAATATGCTCGCGAAGGAGCGCAGGGTAGATCCCTAGATCAATATCATCGGGAATGCGGTTCGACGCGTGGTCCCCGATGATCAGGAACCCGCCTTGCCGCGGCGTTCCTAATATTTCGAACGGCGCATCCGTCATCTCAGCATACTGGCCATGGACCACCAATCTGGGTCAAGTGTTGCTCTTGCTGACTCAAGGGTTTCTGCATCGTCAAACAAGGCAAAGCATGTCGCCCCAGAACCGGACATGCGAACGAACGCTGGTTTTGCGAGCGAAAGGCGGTCAAGAATATCGGTAATGACCGGACAAATCGCTGCAGCAATCGGTTCAAGGTCGTTTTGCCCTTTAATCGCAGCGTCCCATATATCGCCGCGATGAACTGCGCCGCCATCAATGCCTTTCCATGCCTTAAATATCGCTGCTGTAGAAACGGATTGCAGAGGGTTGACGAGTAACACATGTCGCGCGGCGATCTTGCTATCGTCCAAAAAAGACAGTGCAGTTCCAGTTCCGCTACCGAAACTTGGGCGGCTGTAAACGCAAGCGGGAATGTCTGCACCTAATGGGGCAAGAATATCTGCCAGTTCGTGCTCGGTCGCATGTAAGTCCCAAAGCTGGTTAAGCAGCCTTCCAGTGGCCGCAGCGTCGGCCGACCCTCCACCTATACCAGATGCAATAGGCAATCTTTTGTCGAGCCGGATCGCGGCACCTTGCGAAACTCCGTAATGTGCCTTCAAGGACAAAGCTGTTTGTAGCACCAAATTGCTGTGATCCGTCTTTAATCCCGTTCCAAAGGGGCCAACAATCTCAAGGCTCAATGCATTTGTTGGGCACGCAGTTAGGATATCGCCGTCCTGCACAAAGGCGAACAGCGTTTCAATGTCATGATAGCCATCGTCCCGCCGTTTCCTGACGTGCAAGGCGAGATTTATCTTTGCAAAGGCTATTTCAGAATGTTCCACGACACAACCTTAACCCCGGGGTGGCGACCGAACCGCCACCCGCATTACATATTGGGGTAGTTAGGCCCACCGCCGCCCTCTGGCGTCACCCAATTGATATTCTGGTTCGGGTCTTTGATATCGCAAGTCTTACAATGAACGCAATTTTGCGAATTGATTTGATAGCGCGGGTCCTTGCCATCTTCTTCAATCCACTCATACACACCCGCGGGGCAATACCGCGTTGATGGACCCGCAAACTCCATAAACTCGCTGTTTTTCTGAAGGTCCATATCTTTGACCTGCAGATGAATTGGCTGGTCTTCGGCATGGTTGGTGTTTGAAAGAAAAACCGAAGACAGACGGTCAAAACTGAAAATTCCGTCTGGCTTTGGATATTCGATACGTTCGGCGCCCTTCTTCTTTTTTAGTGCCTTATGGTCCGGATGATGCTTCATCGTAAATGGCATGCGAATTCCAAAATTCTCTAGCCACATATTGACACCAGCAAGTGCGCTGCCCAGCAAGTTGCCGTATTTTTCTACCAGCGGAAGGACGTTGCGCACCATACGCAATTCTTTGTAAATCCAGCTATTTTCATAGGCTGCTTGATAGGAAGTAAGCGCGTCATGTTCGCGGCCCGCAGCGAGGGCTTCAACAGCAGCTTCAGCCGCCAGCATGCCCGACTTCATCGCAGTATGCGTGCCCTTGATACGCGGCACGTTTACGAAGCCTGCCGAACACCCAATCAAAGCGCCGCCAGGGAATGCGAGTTCAGGTACTGACTGCCAACCACCGTCGCTAATTGCACGGGCGCCGTAGGAAACACGACGTCCACCAGCCAATATTTTCTTCACCTCTGGATGGGTTTTCCAACGCTGGAGTTCTTCGAATGGCGACAAATAGGGGTTGGAGTAATTCAGCCACACAACAAAACCCAAGGCAACCTGGTTGTTGGCCTGATGATATAGAAACGCGCCGCCATTGGCATCGGTCAGCGGCCAGCCTTGGCTATGGATCACCCGGCCAGCAGCGTGTTGCTCTGGCGGAATATCCCACAATTCCTTCAAGCCGATGCCGTAAACCTGCGGCTCGCAATCCTTATCCAGTCCAAATTGGGGCTTAAGCAACTTGGTGAGGTGGCCGCGCACGCCTTCTGCAAAGAAGGTGTATTTTGCATGCAATTCCATACCGCGCATATAATCGTCTTTATGGCTGCCATCGCGGGCAATGCCCATGTCGCCAGTTGCGACCCCCCTAACTGAGCCATCGCTGTTGTAGAGAATTTCTGCGGCCGAAAATCCGGGAAAAATTTCAACACCTAGATTTTCTGCCTGTCCTGCCAACCAGCGGCAGACATTTCCGAGTGAGCCGGTGTATGTACCCTTATTGTGCATGAAACCAGGCGTCAGGAAATGCGGCATATTGAACTTGCCAGTCTTGGTCATGATCCAATGCTGATTGTCATTCACGGGCGTATCGGCCAGCGGGCAACCCATGTTCTTCCAGTCAGGCAGCAACTCATCCAAGGCCTTTGGATCTATGACTGCACCTGATAAAATATGCGCGCCCACTTCGGAACCTTTTTCAAGGACGCAGACGCTGGTGTCAGGGGACAATTGTTTTATGCGGATTGCAGCCGAAAGTCCTGCTGGCCCGGCACCAACAATCACAACATCATAGGGCATCGACTCACGTTCACTCATTGCCTTTATCCTTTACCCGGCATATAGTTCCAGCCGTCCCATTATATGAACTGCCTGTGGTAATTGCCATGCCAAGCAATTGACCCCGCCGTCAACTGGTGACTGAAGGGATTTATGGAGGATCGGGGAAAAACTGCTGCTTTTGTTGCTGTTGAGTCATTATCTGGTTGGTGGGAGCTTGCTGGGGTTGATTCGGCTGTGCATGAGAGCGCTGTGGATTTGCTAGCCCAGCATGCCGTTGATACATCCTCGAACATGTCGGTCCTCTCCCTATCCGAAAAAAAACAGACAGAGGCGCAGGCAACGCCTACCGTAATCTGGCCTAATGATATTGTGACCCTTCGCGAGATGGTAGTCAGTGGCGCGCCCCTACCGGGCAACACTTATGGCCCTGTTCGCTCTCCGTCCGTTGGTCCGATAAGTAGCGACGTGATGGTTGTCTCGGATCTACCGGACATAATGCCTATGGCTGAGAATAGGACGTCTTTGAATGTAGAACTGCTGCATCGGATGCTTGCGGCAATCGGGATCGATACCGCGCAGTGTCATTGCACATGGTTAGCGACGAGCATGCCGCCAGCAGGAGAGATTCCCGCAACGGACTTGCCCGAACTCGCCCACTTTATGTTGCACCAAATGCAGCTGATTAAACCCAAATCGCTTGTGATACTTGGTTCCGCGGCATGCAAGGCTCTGTTGGGCGAAGAACTCATGCATGCACGGACCGAGTTACGTAACATTGTCCATGATGGCCTTAACATACCAACGCTGGCGACATTTCATCCACGAACGCTTATTGCGCGACCTGCAATGAAGAAGCAGGCATGGATAGACTTGCAAATGTTCGCAAAAATGGTGGTGCTATGAAAATAACAACCCACAAGCTACGCTGGATGGCCTTTGCTTTAGCTTTTGCTCCTTTTGCGACGGCTCAGGCGAACACCAACGGCGGATTTCGTAATATTGCTTCAACCCAGCCAGCCCCCAAAATCCTGAATACGCAAGAAAAAGCTTCTTTCGCTGCGATTTTCGACGCTATCCGGGCAGAAAAATGGGATGAGGCTTCAGGCATGATTGATGCGGTGCCCCAGGGACCAATGTCCGCGATGGCACGCGCAGAATTATACGTTGCACCCAATAGCCCAAAGGTCGAGGCCGCGCAGTTACAAGCACTACTTGAGGTAGCACCTTATTTGCCGCAGGCTGAGCAATTGGCGACTATGGCACGTAAGCGCGGTTTGGAAATGCTGCCTGATCGGCCGGGAATCCGTCGCTTTTCCTGGCTAGGAGGGGCGCCTAAAAGAGATCTTCCCGCCAATAAGGCCAGTGATAGCATACGCGCCGAACTGCAAGTTTTTATAAAAAATGACCAGCCTTTTGCCGCAGAACAATATCTGGAAAGCAAATCCTTAGAATTGTCACCCGAGGCGCTGACGGAGTTACGCTATCGTGTGGCTTGGTCTTATTATATCGAGAATGACGATGCATCAGCAAAGCGAGTTGCTGCTGTCGCGCAAGTTGCGGGTGGAGCCTGGGGCACGCAGGCTAGCTGGGTGCTTGGTCTCGCTTCTTGGCGGCTCGGTGATTATGACTCTGCTTACAATGCCTTTGACCATGTGGCCCGCTTGGCAAGCAACGATGACTTAAGGGCCGCAGGGCTGTTTTGGGGCGCACGTGCTGCCATGGCAGCCAAACAGCCGCAATTCATTCAGCTCAAGATGCAAAAAGCAGCGCAGCTATCGGAAACCTTTTACGGCTTGCTCGCTAGCGAGGCACTTGGAATGGAACCGATCGCGCGCAAAGTAGCAAAAGTAGTTAAACTTGATTGGGCAAGTTTGCAAAACCAGCCGAACGCCGTCTTGGCGGTGTCGCTTGCCGAAATTGGCCAGAATAAGTTAGCGGATGAAGCTCTGCGCCATCAGGCGAGAATTGGAGATGCAAGGCAACACGCAAACCTTGCACAGTTGGCGGGCGCGTTAAACTTAGCATCAACGCAATTTTGGTTCGGCCATTATGGTCCCTCGCGTGATCAGAGTAACGTCACAGCACGTTACCCCCAGCCCAATTGGGAGCCCACCGGTGGTTGGCGTGTCACACCATCCTTGATCTATGCACACACGCTGCAAGAATCCAATTTTCGCACTGATGTAATCAGCCCTGCTGGTGCACGTGGCCTCATGCAGGTACGCCCCGGAACTGCTCAGGACCTCGCGCGCGCGCGCGGTGCGTTTTTTTCAGCATCAGATTTGGACCGTCCGGCTGTCAATCTGGAATATGGGCAATCCTATTTGGAAAAACTGCGCGATCTTCCCACAACGGGCGGACTTTTACCCAAGGTGATCGCTGCCTATAATGCGGGCCCTTCTCCGGTGGCACGCTGGAACAGTGAGATACGCGACAATGGCGACCCATTATTGTTCATTGAATCCATCCCATTTTGGGAAACGCGTGGCTATGTGGCAATCATTCTACGAAATTACTGGATCTACGAGATGCGCGAGAACAAGGCTTCGGGAAGCTTGAAGGGCTTGGCCCAATATATGTGGCCCAAATTTCCGGATGCTAATGGCACCGTCACAACACGCAGGATCACAGGAGGCGTCATTGCCGCTCGATGAAAACAGGACGTTCAAACCGGTAAATATTGCACTCCTTACTGTGTCCGACACCCGTGGCATCGAGAACGATACCAGCGGCGATATTTTAGCCGAAAAGATAGTCGCCGCCGGGCACATAATCGCTGAGCGCGCCATTTTGCGAGACGATACTGCGTTGATCACGACGCGTTTACAAAACTGGATTGATGACGATCACATCGATGTTGTTATTTCAACTGGTGGCACCGGACTCACCGGGCGCGACGTTACACCTGAAGCGCTTGACCGCGTAAAGACCAAGGATATTCCAGGTTTCGGCGAACTGTTCCGTTGGCTAAGCTTCGCCAGCATTGGGACATCCACAATACAGTCTCGCGCCTGCGCTGTGCTCGCAGGCGGTACATATATTTTTGCCCTTCCCGGCTCAAATGGCGCGGTTAAAGATGGTTGGGACCAGATATTGGTCCACCAACTCGACAGCCGCCACCGCCCCTGCAATTTTGTTGAATTGATGCCTCGTTTACGCGAAACTTAATTTAGGATGCCCGCGCCCCCTTTATAACATAGGGGCGCGGCGACGGCCTTAATTATCTAACACAAAATCCTTAAACTGCGCTCGCAGCGCAACCTTCTGGATTTTACCTGTGCCTGTGTGTGGCAATTCATCTACAAACAGCACTCGGTCTGGCATCCACCATTTCACGATGCGTTCCGCCAAATAAGCCTTTACCGTCTCTTCATCGACTTCCGCTCCGGGTTTCTTCACGGCAATCAGAACGGGGCGCTCATCCCATTTAGGATGTGGAATGCCGATGGCGCCTGCCTCAGCAATGCCAGGACAACCGACTGCGATATTTTCAAGCTCAACTGAACTTATCCATTCGCCGCCGGACTTAATAACATCTTTCACACGGTCTGTGATCTGCATCGTGCCGTCGGGATGCAGCACAGATACATCCCCAGTATCAAACCACTGATCCGCGTCCACGGCATCCGCCTCGGCCTTGAAATAGCGCTTTATGACCCATGGCCCGCGAATTTGCAGCGCGCCAGATGTCACGCCATCGCGTGGTGCGACATTGCCGTCCTTGTCGATTACGCGCAACTCAACTCCAAATGGCGTGCGGCCTTGCTTACACACAATGTCGATTTGCTGCTCCAGCGACAAATCATCCCAGTCGGGTGTCGGGGCTCCCATAGTACCAATAGGCGATGTCTCGGTCATGCCCCATGCGTGCGATACGCGGACGCCAAGCTTCATCAAACGCTCAATCATGGCGCGCGGGGCGGCAGAGCCGCCAATTGTAACTAAGCGCAGCTTGCCTAGCGTCGCGTCACGTCCTGTTGTTGCTTCTGCGTCCAAATGCGCGAACATCGAGAGCCAAACTGTGGGCACACCGGCGCTATGGGTGACGCCTTCTTTGAGCATCAGACTATGCAAGGTTGGAGCATCATTGGTCGTAGAAAATACAAATTTTACGCCAGCAGCGGCGCCTGCAAAGGGTAGGCCCCAGCTTGCCGCATGGAACATGGGAACAATGGGCAGCAGCACCGATTGTGGGCTGAGGTCGAAAATGGCGGGAGCTATTTCTGCCATCGCATGCAACATCGTCGAGCGATGTTGATATAGCACACCTTTGGGATTGCCCGTTGTTCCACTCGTATAACAGAGCATACAAGCATCGCGCTCATCGCCTGTTGCCCATTCATAATTACCATCTTGTGCTGCGATAAACGCGCCGTAGCTGTCATTGCGATCAAATATCACATAATGCTCAACAGTCTTCAGGTGCGGCTTCAGCCGGTCGATTATCGGTTGGAACATTGCGTCATACATCAACACTTTATCTTCGGCGTGGTTCATGATGTAGATCAGGTCTTCGTCAAACAGCCGCACGTTCACCGTATGGATGACGCCGCCAAAACCAATCGCACCATACCAAGCTGCCAAATGCCGGTGATGATTCATCGCAAAGGTGGCAATCCTGTCACCCTTTTGTAGACCTAAACCGGCAAAAGCTTGCGCCAATTTGCGCGCTTCGGTGGCTACACCCGACCAATTCGTTCGCTCAATGGTCCCGTCGGTCCAACGCGTCACAATTTCGCGCGTACCATGTTCACGCGCCGCGTAGTCGATCAAACGTGGAACGCGGAGGTCCCAATCTTGCATGGTACCGTGCATCAAAATCTCTCCCTCTTACCCCGCTGCAGGATACTGCAGACGCAATTTCTGTCTACGATTTTCGCAGTTCAGCGCACCAATGCCAAAACAGGACCCAATGGTGCAAGCTCTACATTTTCTATACCGTCAATATTGCGCACTTGGTCCAACAAGGATGTATCAATCTGGAAGTGTCGACCAAGAGCGATATGAACCCAGCGACCATCGACGGCACGGGTTTTAATAACCAATTCGCTGCGGCCGCCATCCAATGGCGCGACTAAGTGCGCCAGCTGCGTTATTGCGGTTTCATGGGTCACATCCAACTGCAATTTCAACCGCGACACGCTGGTTAGACCAGAAAGGGGTTTGGCGCTCTTCACTGTAAAACTGGGCGTCTCATCGCTTAGGCGCATGTCCATTTCACAATGAAGCAAAAGGCATTCCGCGCCTTTTGCCCACTCGGCAAGTTGTATGCCTATTGCTTCGTCGAAACATCGCACTGAAAACTGGCCGCTATAGTCAGAGAAATCCGCAACCATAAAGCGCTTACCTTTGCGCGATTCTCGCCAGCGGACGCCTTCTATCAATGCGGACATGGTTGCGGATCGGCGAACACCTTCGGGTATTGGTCCGCTATCGAGCCAGACAGCATAAGGCTTTGCACCGTGGCTACTGGCTAACGCATCATATTGTGAGCAAGGATGTGCCGAAAAGTAGAAACCAAAAGCGTCTTTTTCTTGGTTCATTTGTTCGCCAGGTGCCCAATGCAGACTACTGTCAATCCTTAGCGAGGCCATGTCGGATCCCCCCTCAGCAAACAGACCGCCCTGACCGCTTTCACGTGAATCGCGAGCTGATTGTGCTGCTGCCAAAAGCGTTTCTGCCGCTGCGTGCACTGCGGCACGGTTTGGTTCCAAGGCATCAAAAGCACCAGCAGCAGCGAGATTTTCAAGGCTTCTACGGTTGATTTGGCTTGGGTCAACGCGGTTGGCAAAGTCATCAAGGCTTTTGAACATTCCCGCCGCCCCGCGTTCGGCGACAAGAATCTCCATCGCCCGTTCTCCGACATTTTTAATGCCGCCCAACGCGTAACGCACAGCGTGCTCCCCATCCGCATTGGTCTCTACGGTAAATTCGGCTTCGCTGCTGTTGATGTCCGGAGCCAAACAAGTAACCTCCAGGCGGCGCATGTCGTCCATGAAAACCGCAAGCTTGTCAGTCTGATGCATGTCAAAACACATGGACGCGGCAAAGAATTCCTCGGGATGATGTGTTTTTAGCCAAGCCGTTTGATATGCTAGTACCGCATAAGCGGCTGCATGACTCTTGTTAAAACCATAGCCTGCAAATTTATCTATTAAATCAAACAGTTCATTGGCACGGCTAGCCGGAATCGCGTGCGTAGCGCAGCCCGTGACAAAACGTTCGCGCTGGGCATCCATTTCGGCTTGAATTTTCTTACCCATGGCGCGGCGCAGCAAATCTGCTTCCCCAAGGCTGTAGCCGGCCAAAATCTGCGCGGCTTGCATGACTTGTTCTTGGTAAACGAAAATCCCGTAGGTCTCGTATAATACCGGCTCTAGCAATGGGTGAGGATATTCAATGCTCTCCTCCCCATTTTTGCGACGGCCAAACATCGGTATATTGTCCATTGGACCGGGACGATACAGCGACACGAGCGCGATAATGTCGCCAAAGTTGGTCGGCTTCACCGCCGCGAGCGTGCGGCGCATGCCTTCGGATTCCAGCTGAAAAACGCCAACCGTGTCCCCCCTTTGCAGCAGTTCATAAACGGCGGGATCATCATGCGGCAGCAAATCGAGATTGATCTCTACGCCGCGCTTAGCAAGCATTTGACTGCCCTTTTGCAGGACCGACAGCGTTTTTAATCCCAAAAAGTCAAACTTAACAAGGCCAGCACTTTCCACATATTTCATGTCGAATTGCGTGACCGGCATATCAGAACGCGGATCGCGATATAAAGGCGCTAATTCCGAAAGTTCGCGGTCGCCGATCACAACACCGGCGGCATGTGTCGAGCTGTGCCGCGGAAGGCCCTCCAGCTTCATCGCAAGATCAAATAAGCGCTTAACCTGGGCATCGCGCCGATATTCTTCGCGTAACTCAGCCACGCCAGACAAAGCGCGCTTCAAGTCCCACGGGTCAGCGGGCAGATTTGGGACTTGCTTGCAAAGTCGGTCCACTTGGCCATAGCTCATCTGCAGCACGCGCCCAGTGTCGCGCAAAACTGCGCGCGCCTTCAGCTTTCCAAACGTGATAATCTGCGCAACTTGGCGCGAACCATATTTTTTCTGCACATAACGAATGACTTCGCTTCGGCGCGTTTCGCAAAAGTCGATATCGAAGTCAGGCATCGAAACACGGTCTGGATTGAGAAAACGTTCGAAAAGAAGGCCAAGCTTAATAGGGTCAAGATCGGTAATTGTGAGCGCCCAAGCGACCAGAGAGCCTGCACCCGACCCGCGGCCTGGCCCGACGGCAATATCCTGTTCCTTCGCCCATTTGATAAAATCGGCAACGATCAGGAAATAGCCCGGAAAACCCATGTCGCAGATGACATCGGCTTCAAACTTCAACCGGTCAAAATAGACTTGCCGCTCCGCAGGATCCGTTATGCCCGCTATCTCAAGTCGCCTTTCTAGGCCAAGCCGTCCATCCTCACGCAACTGCGCGTCCTCTGCGGTTCGGTCACCGGCAAGGCTTGGTAAAATCGGGCTTCGATAGGGTGCCAGAGCGGTGCAGCGTTGGGCAATCACTAAAGTATTGGCCAATGCTTCGGGGACATCGGCGAACAGCTCCGCCATTTGCTTACCCGATTTAATCCATGTGTCGCGGCTGCTCCGGCGGCGATCTACGCTTTCGATATAGGCACCATCCGAGATGCAGAGCATCGCGTCATGCGCGTCGAAGAAATCGGGTTCCGCAAAAAAGGCGGGATTTGTGGCGACTAACGGTATGTTGCGGGCGTAAGCAAGGTCGATTAGCGCGTCTTCAGCTGCTTCTTCACTCGCGTCGTTGCGCCTGCTGAGTTCGATATACAAACGGTCGGAAAACAGCGCCTCAAGACGCGTTAGGTAGCTGGATACGGCATCATGTTGCCCCTCGCTTAGTAACCGAACCAAAGCGCCCTCTGCACCACCTGTAAGGGCAATCAGACCGTCCTTATGATCCGCAAGCTGTTCTAACGTTACATGTGCGTCAAGGTCCTCTGGACGGTCCAGATGCGCCATGGACACTAATCGGCACAGATTATTATATCCGCCTTCGTCTTGCGCAAATAAGGGCAACCAGTCGCGGATGAACTTTCCGTCGCTCGTCGGTCGCCTAATTCCAAGCAACGCGCCGATAATCGGTTGCACGCCGTAAGATTTCGCGCCGTCCTGAAACGGCATAACGCCATAGAGGCCGTTACGGTCACAAATAGAGATCGCTGGAAAACCAAGCTTCTTTGCGGTTTCGCCAATAGCCTTGGGTTCAATTGCGCCTTCCAATATGGTGTACGCAGAATACACGCGGAGAGGGACGAAGGGAACATAAGCCATGCCCCATCGTTAGAACACGCGCTTGATTCGACAAACTCTGTTTTCGGCTAAGCTGTGGACAATCAGGCCGACTGGGCGAGCAATTTCTCAATGTCCTTGACCAGCGCCTCAGGCTTCACCTGTGGGCCGTGGCGGGCGACGACATTGCCTTTGCGGTCGACAAGGAATTTGGTGAAATTCCATTTGATACCGCGTGAACCCAATAGACCTGCCTGCTGTTGTTTCAGATAATGCCACAACGGATCTTCATCCGTTCCGTTCACATCAATCTTCGCTGCCAATGGAAAGGAGACATCATAGGTCAGTGAACAGAAATTCTGAATTTCTTGTGCGTCGCCAGGTTCTTGCGCACCGAACTGGTTACAGGGAAATGCGAGGATTTCGAGACCTTGGTCCTTATACTGACGATAGAGTGCCTCTAGACCCTTATATTGCGGCGTGAAGCCACATTTTGACGCGGTGTTCACCACCAGCAGCACCTTGCCTTGATGGACGGCCATGGCCTCGGTTCCGCCGCTAGGCATTTTAACCGTAAAATCATAAACTGACATATCGCGTCCCCAACTTTAGCCTAATTTACCATCATGCAAACGCACAATGCGGTCCATCTTGGCTGCCAAACGTTCATTATGGGTGGCAACGATAGCAGATGATCCCACTTCACGCACCAGCGCCATAAATTCACCGAGAACGATATCGGCCGTGTGCTCGTCCAAATTACCTGTAGGTTCATCTGCCAACACCAGCTTTGGCCGGTTCGCCAGTGCCCGCGCCACAGCAACCCGCTGCTGCTCACCCCCTGACAGTTTTGACGGCCTATGATGCAGCCGTTCAGACAGGCCCAGCTGCGTCAGCAAATAGGTCGCGCGATCCTGCGCAACATCGGGCGCAACATCGGCAATCAACTGTGGCAAAATCACATTTTCCAACGCGTCAAAATCCGGCAGTAAATGATGGAATTGATACACAAAGCCGAGCTTCTGACGGCGGATATCCGTTTGGCGATCGACACCCGCTGTGCTGACTTCTTCACCGTCCAGTTTTATGGACCCCGAAAACCCACCTTCCAATAAGCCAACAGCTTGAAGCATGGTCGATTTGCCGGAACCCGATGGGCCAAGCAACGCCACCAATTCACCCTTGCCAACAACAAGATCGACGCCGCGCAGGACTTCGATTGTTACATCGCCTTGCACAAATTTGCGTTTAACATGAATGAGTTCCAAGACATTATTCATAACGCAGCACCTGAACTGGGTCCGTACTTGCCGCCTTTAGTGCGGGGTATAAGGTCGCAAGAAAGCTGAACAGCAAAGCTAGCCCGCAGATTGCCAGAACTTCAAACGGGTCTGTGCGCGACGGCAATTCTGTCAAGAACCGGATCGATGGGTCCCACAAATTCTGCCCTGTCACAAATTGAATAAAGTTCACGACGGACTGCCGGAAATAGAGAAATATCGCCCCCAATATCATGCCCAAAACAATGCCGGACGAACCAATCAACAAGCCAACTGTCATGAAAATTTTAAGCAAAGATTTGCGGGATGCCCCCATGGTCCGCAATATGGCAATGTCCCGTGTTTTGGCGCGCACCAGCATGATGAGTGACGACAAGATGTTGAACACTGCAACGAGAACGATGATTGAAAGCACGACAAACATCGCAACCCGTTCAACCGCCAAAGCCTCGAATAAGGACGCATTCATGCTTTTCCAGTCGACAATCTGGCCCTTATTCTCAAGCTTGGGCAATAAAGGCCGAAGTATCTCGTTTACCTTGTCCGGATTTTCCGTCTTAATCTCGATCATGCCGATTTCATCCCCCATCAGCATGAGGATTTGCGCACGCTCAATGGGCATGATGACAAAAGCCTTGTCATAATCATACACGCCCACCTCAAAGATCGCCGCGACTTCATAGGATATCTCACGCGGCACGGTACCAAATGGCGTGGTGCGACCGGCGGGGTTGATAATCGTGACGCTCTGCCCGACCTGGACCCCAAGATTTTGGGCAAGCCGAGAACCAATCGCAACCTTGTCTTCATCGGGGCTTAACCTGCGCAAATCGCCCGCTACCGTCTTCCCCTCTAATGTATCGTTTTTTAGAATATCATTGACGGACATGCCACGCGCCAAAATGGCCTCAACCCTGCCATTAAAGGTCGTTAGCAAGGGTTGCTCAATCAACGCGGTTGCATCGGTCACGCCGTCTGTCTGTTTCACATCGGTGAGGATTTCACGCCAATCTTGCAAACGACCGCTATAGCCCTGAATGACCGCATGCCCGTTTAGGCCAACGATTTTATCAAATAATTCGGCGCGAAAGCCGTTCATGACGCTCATCACAATGATCAACGCCGCAACACCTAATGCAACCGCGACCAGGCTGATGCTGGCGACAAGGAATATAAAGCCCTCGCCTTTACCGGGAAGCAGATATCGCCGTGCGACCATGCGTTCATATCGCGACAATATCATGTGCGGACATTCATATATGATTTTGGCATAGGCATTACTTAGGTTCCGCCATGAAGGCTGGCAAGCATTGTTGCTGGGACGCAACAGCTTTTAAAAAAGCGTTTGCGAGAGTCGGGTTCCATTTGCAAAGCGAAAAGCAAAAGATGATGCAGAGTAGGAACTTTTCGAAAGCCCGTTTTGGCCGATGGTTCAAGGAGAAAATCAGACACGCCGGTGGGGACCGGTAGAGATCTGAAACCACGCGGCAGAAAAGCCGCAGCGCGAGGCCGTTCGGAATATCCGAGCGGCCTTGTTTCTTATGCGCTCAGTATTGCTTATGATTTTTCTTCTGCCTTTTTGCTCTTGCATTTTTTTGGGCACATCCCATCTTGCCAATCGGAGGCCGAAAGGCTCCAAAACAAACATGCTAATCGCTGCACATGCGGGGTTAGCGAAGAACCAAATTGCTTGATGGAGAATTTGAAATGAACCGTTTTGATTTTACACCTTATCGCCGGAATACCGTAGGTTTTGACCGCCTATTCGAGCTGCTAGAAACCACAGGTCGTGCCGCGCAAAATGAAAATTACCCTCCATTCAACATCGAGCGTACGGGCGAAAATGACTATAAGATCACTGTTGCCGTCGCCGGGTTCAAGACCGATGAGGTCGATATCGTGGCGCAGCAAAATCTGCTAATTGTAACAGGCAGCAAGCAAGCTGAAGGCAATGATAATCGTGATTTCTTGCACATGGGCATTGCGAGCCGGAACTTCGAACGTCGGTTTCAACTCGCCGACCATATCCATGTGATAGATGCAGACATGGCCGACGGCCTTTTGATCATCAATCTCGTGCGTGAAGTACCCGAAGCGTTGAAGCCGCGCAAAATAGCGATTGGCCCGAAAACGGCTTCCACGGTGATTGAACATGATGACGCGTCCACAAAAAAAGGACCGCGCGCGGCCTAAGCCTTAGACATTGGGGCGGACGATATAATCGCGCCGCCCCAAATTAACCCTTTTCTTATTATACCAGCCGGCTTTGCTTCACCGCGGCCTTCACAAAGCTTGCGAACAAGGGATGCGGCGCAAATGGCCGTGATTTCAATTCCGGATGGAATTGCACGCCAATGAACCAAGGATGGTCTGGACGTTCGACTATCTCGGGCAGTTCCCCGTCGGGTGACATGCCGCTAAATACCAGGCCACCCTGCTCCAGCGCATTCTTATAATGTACATTCACCTCATACCGGTGACGATGCCGCTCGGATATCTCTTGAGTGCCGTAGATGGACGCAACATGGCTGTTGCCGGCAAGCACGGCATCATAAGCCCCAAGGCGCATAGTGCCACCCATATCACCGCCTGTTTCGCGCTTTTGAATGCCCTCTTGGCTCATCCATTCGGTGATGATGCCAACAACAGGTTCACTTGTGGGGCCAAATTCGGTGCTAGACGCGCCCGACAGCCCTGCGGTGTTCCGCGCGCCTTCGATGCATGCCATTTGCATGCCAAGGCAAATACCGAAAAAGGGCACCTGACGTTCACGCGCGAATTTGACCGCAGCAATCTTGCCTTCGGAGCCGCGTTCGCCAAATCCACCAGGGACCAAAATGGCGTTCATGGGCTCCAGCGCGGTGGCAATGTCATCTTCGGATTGTTCAAACAATTCGGCGTCAATCCATTTGATGTGGACCTTCACGCGGTTTGACAGGCCGCCATGCGTCAACGCTTCGTTGAGTGATTTATACGCGTCGGCAAGGCCCACATATTTGCCGACAACGCCGATGGTCACTTCGCCTTCGGGGTTTGATTGGCGGTCAATAATATCGTCCCAACGGCCAAGATCAGGCTCACCTTCCGATTCAAGGCCGAAGGCCCGTAATACTTCATTATCAAGCCCTTCGGCATGATATTGCAGAGGAACAGCATAAATACTCTTTGCGTCCAACGCAGGAATAACTGCTTCTTTACGCACATTACAGAATGCCGCGATTTTCGCCCGCTCTGTTTCCGGCAACGGATGTTCGCAACGACATAGCAACACATCGGGTTGAATACCCAAGGATGTCAATTCGCGCACGCTATGCTGCGTGGGCTTGGTCTTCAATTCGCCGGCAGCAGCGATATATGGGACCAAGGTGACATGCACGGACAAGGTCCGTTCACGGCCCAGCTCGTTCCGCAACTGGCGAATGGCCTCAATAAACGGCAGCGATTCGATATCGCCTACAGTGCCGCCGATTTCGCACAGAACGAAATCCAAATCCTGTGTCTCGGCCTTGGCGAATTCTTTAATAGCGTCGGTGACATGCGGGATGACCTGCACGGTTGCACCCAGATAATCACCGCGGCGCTCTTTTTGGATAATCGTCTGATAAATCCGGCCAGATGTAATATTGTCCGACTGACGCGCCGAAACACCGGTGAAGCGTTCATAATGGCCCAGGTCGAGATCAGTCTCGGCCCCGTCATCTGTCACATAGACTTCGCCATGTTGATACGGCGACATCGTGCCTGGATCGACATTGAGATAAGGGTCGAACTTACGGATACGAACGCGGTAGCCGCGCGCCTGCAGAAGGGCCGCAAGCGATGCCGCCATAAGACCTTTGCCAAGCGAGGAGACCACGCCACCGGTGATAAAAATGAACCGTGTCATGGGAGAAAAGGCCTAAGCTATCTTTTCACCAAAAGACAAGCGCGCGAATCCGGCAGATGCAAATTAACCTGTGTAAAACGGTTTTTCCGACCGAGCTGATTATTTGTCGAGTGGGACTTCGTTTGCGGGCGCCGGGACCGCAGGCGTCGCCGCCGCCGGAGCATTCGTAACTGGCGCAGTCGGCGCCGCAGGTACTTCAGTACGTTGCAAGCTATTATCGATTTCACCGCTACCGCCCTTTTTTGCGGCAACAAAGGCCAGTGATATCGACAGAAGTATGAAGACGGTCGCCAAAATCGTGGTTGTCCGCGTCAAAAAGTCTGCTGCGCCGCGGGCAGACATCAGGCCAGATGGGCTTCCCCCCATGCCCAATCCGCCGCCTTCGGAACGCTGCATCAAGATGACGCCAACAAGCGATGCCGCAACAATTGCCTGAAGGACTATGAGGAAATGAAAAATACCCATGACAGAAATTCCGAATTTGAAAGGCAAAGCGCCAATGATTATCGCGCCCACATAGCGAGCGCATAACAATTCTTCAATGCTATTCGCCCTTGGCTTGGGCCGCAGCCAATATCGGTTGGAATTTAGCGGCAGTCAGGCTCGCCCCGCCAATCAATCCACCGTCAACATTTGGCACTGCCAATAATATCGCGGCATTGTCGCCGTTCATGGAGCCGCCATATAAAATGCGGATCTTTTGTCCTTCCGTGCCAAAACGCGCAACCAGAGAAGCGCGAATGGCGGCATGCATTTCTGAGACATCGGCGGGTTCCGCAACACGGCCCGTTCCTATGGCCCATACAGGTTCGTAGGCGACACTAAGCCATCCGCCTGCCGAAGTATCGGGTAAGGAATGCGCAACTTGGCCGAGGACAATTTCCAACGCTTTGCCAGATTCGCGTTCCTCAAGCGTTTCGCCGACGCACACAATAGCCTTCAAACCCGCTGCCTGCGCCGCTTCAGCTTTGGCGCGAATGTCGCTATCCTGTTCCTGCTGCGCTGCGCGACGTTCGCTATGACCAATAATGGTCAGCACAGCCCCTGCATCGGATAACATGTCGCCAGAAACGCAGCCGGTATGCGCGCCAGATTTCTGCATGTGGCAATCTTGGCCACCGATCGGAAACGCGCCAACGGCTGTAACGGCACGCGCGATAAGTGTAGCTGGAATACACAATGCCGAATCCACCGATGGATGAAGCTGCGCCACGGCAGAAATTGCCGCTATTTCGTCCAGATCACTGGACAAGCCGTTCATTTTCCAATTGCCGACAATGAACTTACGCATCTGACACCCCTTATAACCCTGCGGTACGAATCTTTCTTGGCTATCCATGCTTTCCGCCATTTGGGCAAGTCTATCCCTTGATTGCCAGCGCCTTGCCGCCTAAAGCGGCACGCAGAAGGCTTTTAGCGCCGTAAACGCAGGAAATCGTAGTTCATGATTAGCTCCATCCGTTCGCTCATTAATTCAAAATTCGGTGCGATTTTCGCGCTTTTATTCATTGGATTAATCGCCATTGCCTTTGCCCTTGGCGATGTTAGCGGCTCCGGTAATTTTGGCGCATTAAGCGGCGGTAACGTTGCCCGCGTGGGCGACAAGAACATCAGCTTAAGTGAGCTGAATGACTCTCTTGAAAACCAATTGAGGGCGGAGCGTCAGAACACTCCCACATTGGACATGACACAATTTGTCGATGGCGGCGGGCTGGATTCCACTTTGGAACAATTAATTAACCGCTATGCCATAGCCGTTTTTGGTGAAGAATATGGCATGGCAGTAAGCAAACGCCTTGTAGATTCCGAAATACGCAAAATCCCTGGCGCTATGGGGCTTGATGGAAAATTCAGCGCCGACGCGTTTCGCGCCTTTGCCCAACAAATCGGCGTCAGTGAAAAAGCAATTCGCGACGATTTGACACAAAATTTGTTCGCACAGCAGATTTTACCCGCAGCCGCCAGCGGACCAGCCGCGCCTGACGGCATGGTTTTGCCTTATGCTTCTTTAATGTTGGAGCAACGGATCGGACAGATTGCGTCCATTCCGGCGACAGCATTCTTGCCAACGCGTGCGCCAAGCGAGGCTGTGCTGGCGAAGTTTTACGGCGCAAATGCCGTAAAATTCACCATCCCGGAAAAACGGGCTGTCAGCTATGCTATATTTGGGCGCGACATCATTGCACAACGCGCCAAACCAACCGAGGCGGACATTGCAGCTTATTATAAAGCAAATGCCGCGCAGTTTGCAGCCTCTCAAACACGGAACATTAGCCAAATGATTGTGCCAACGGAGGCCGCGGCAAAATCTGTCGTCGCGCAGGTTGCTGCGGGTAAGGCGCTATCGGCGGTTGCTGAAGAGCTAGGTCTATCGGTGACGACATCGATAAACGTCAGCAAAGACAGTTTGACGAGCTTAACAACGTCAGCAGTAGCCAATGCGGTATTTGCCGCGACACAGGGCAGCATTGCAAAGCCTGCGCGTGGCAAGCTCGGTTGGACGGTGGCCCGTGTCGACGCCATCAACAATGTGGCGGCAAAGTCTTTGGCAGCGGCGCGCGCCGACATTGAGAAGGAATTGCTCAAAACGCGCAGCGAAGAAATGCTGACAGAAATGACGTCCGAGATCGAAGATGCGTTCGCGGACGGCGCAACCATTTCCGATGTGGCAAAACAAAATGGGTTAACAATCAACACTTCGCCTAAGTTGCTTGCGACTGGGCAGGACATCAGCAATCCCGCCTATAAACCAATCCCAGAAATGGCAGCCATGTTGCCTGCAGCATTTCAGATGGAAACTAGCGGCGAGGCCCAATTGATTGAGCTGATTCCTGGTGAAAAATTCGCCATGATTGCAGTTGCGGACTTCGAAGAAGCGGCACCACCGCCTTTGAATAGCGTTCGCAGCATTGTTCAACAACAATGGGCGTTGTCGGAAGGCGCAAAGGCCGCTCGTGCCGCAGCGGATGCAATGCGCAAGGCCGTAGATGCGGGCCGGCCGCTTCAGTCAGCGCTTACCGCCGCAGGTATCAAGGGCGCTCAAGTTGAGCGCCTTAACGGTACCCGCGCGGATATTTCACGCAATGGTCAGCCTGCTCCACCACCATTGTCAATGATGTTCGCTATGAAAAAGGGCACGGCAAAAATTCTTGCGGCGAGTGGAGATCGCGGTTGGTATGTGGTACATCTTACCGACGTGATAAAGGGTGATGCGGGTGGTAACGCGCCCATGCTGATGGCCCGCAAGCAAGAGCTGACAGGTATTTTGCAGCAGGAATATGCCGCACAGATGATTGTATCTGCAGCGAAAAATGCTGGTGTTGAAAAGAATGAGGGCGGGATAGAAGAACTCCGCACCCGCCTGACAAATCGTGACGGCAACTAAGCCGCAGCTCATTTGGCGAAAGCGCATCGCCGACACCGAAACACCGGTGTCGGCTGCACTGAAATTATTTGAGGCAGAGCGCGGCGATTTTATTTTGGAATCGGTCGAGGGCGGCGAAACACGCGGTCGCCATAGTCTAATCGGAATAGCACCTGACCTTGTGTTCCGCGCCGCTGGCGACAAGGCAGAAATCAACTGCCAATGGATGACCGATCGGGAAGCGTTCGTCCCCTCCCCACTGCCGTCGCTCGATGCCTTGCGCGCCTTGGCGGCGGAATGTCGGATGGATGTTCCCGAAGAACTGCCACCTGCCCTTGCCTGTCTTGTCGGCTATTTCGGCTATGAGACGATTGGACTTGTTGAAAAACTTCCCCGTGCGCCGCAGTCGGCGTTGGAATTGCCAGACATGTTGTTTGTGCGGCCAACCGTCATTCTTTTGTTTGATCGTTTGAAGGACGAAATGTTCCTCGTGTCGCCAGTCTGGACGGGTATGGCGGACACGAACGCCGTTGCGCGCGCGCATGAGCGTTTGGATGAGGCAGAACGGCTGCTCGATGCGGGACATGTTGCCCAGGCAGAGCCAATGGCGCAGAACGATGGGCAAGAGCTGAAGCTGCAACCTGTCCTTCCCGCCGGACGCTATGCAGACATGGTCGCTGCCGCCAAGGATTACATACAGGCGGGCGACATATTCCAAGTGGTACTAGCGCAAAGATTCACCGCGCCCTTTGATCTACCTCCTGTACATCTCTATCGCGCATTGCGCCGGATAAACCCTTCCCCATTCCTGTACTTCATAGACCTTCCGGGTTTTGCGCTTATCGGTTCAAGCCCGGAAATATTGGTGCGTGCGCGTGGCGGAGAAGTGACGATCCGTCCCATTGCGGGAACACGGCCGCGCGGCAAAAGCAGCATTGAAGACGCGGAAAACAAGGCCTCCCTGCTGGCCGACCCCAAGGAGCGGGCCGAGCACCTCATGCTGCTCGACCTTGGTCGCAACGATGTGGGCCGGGTGACCAAGGGCGGCAGCGTTACGGTTACCGACAGCTATATGGTCGAGTTTTACAGCCATGTGATGCACATAGTATCCAATGTTGTGGGCGAGCTTGCCGATGATAAAGACGCGATTGACGCCTTATTCGCTGGCTTTCCCGCAGGCACAGTGTCCGGCGCACCCAAAGTTCGCGCGTGCGAAATTATAGCCGAGCTGGAGTCTGAAACCCGCGGTGCTTATGCCGGCGGGGTCGGCTATTTCTCCCCCAATGGGGACATGGACAGCTGCATCGTTTTGCGCACAGCGGTGGTGAAAGACGGCATCATGCATGTGCAGGCTGGCGCTGGAATCGTTGCCGACAGCAACCCTGAATATGAACAGCGCGAATGTGAGGCCAAGGCTGGCGCACTCATCGCCGCCGCACGCGAGGCCATTCGCGTCGCCGGTGAAGCGAAGTTCGGGCAATAGTGCCTCTTCCACCCACGCGGCAAAGTCGCTAGGTACGCCGCATGATCTTAGTCATCGACAATTATGACAGCTTTACTTGGAACCTTGTCCATTATCTTATGGAGCTTGGCGCTGAGGTAGAAGTTGTCCGCAATGACGACATTTCCGCAGGGCAAGCTTTGTCATCGGGCGCGCAAGCGTTCCTGATTTCACCCGGACCAAAAACGCCAAATGAAGCGGGCGTGAGCCTTGATCTTGTTGCCGCATGCGCTGATGCCGGAAAGCCGTTGCTGGGCGTCTGCCTTGGACACCAGACCATTGGGCAACATTTTGGCGGCACCGTCGCCCGTGGCGGTTTAATGCACGGCAAAACCTCGCCAGTCACGCATGATAATAGCGGCCTGTTCGCAGGATTGCCCTCGCCGTTTCAAGCGACGCGCTATCATTCGTTAATCGTCGAGAATGTTCCCACAAGCTTGGTTGTAAATGCCACCAGCGACGACGGCCATGTCATGGGCTTTCGCCATACCAGCTTGCCGATTCACAGTGTGCAGTTTCATCCCGAGAGCATTGCGACTGAACATGGGCACGCCATGTTGGCAAATTTCATGCGCATTGCGGGTTTGGCGGTCACCGACAAATTCCAAAGAGATTATCCGTGAGCGCCTTTGTCAGGCTACCCGACCCGCGTAGTCCGTTTGACCATGACGAGGCCGCGCAGGCCTTTGCCGATATATTGGATGCGCGTGCGTCAGATGATGAAATTGAAGCCTTTCTAATTGCACTGACTGCGCGTGGCGAGACGATGGTAGAAATTGCGGCTGCGGCGCAGGCAATGCGTGACCGTTTAATCCCCATAGACGCACCAGAGGGTGCAATAGACGTTTGTGGTACGGGTGGTGATGGTCATCATACGTTGAATGTCTCCACCGCCGTATCTTTGGTCGTTGCGGCTTGTGACGTGCCTGTCGCCAAGCATGGCAATCGCGCGGCATCATCCAAGGCTGGGGCAGCTGACACGTTGGAAGCGCTTGGCCTGAACATGGAACGCGCGGGACAGAATGCGGAGGAAACATTGAAGGACTTGGGCATCTGCTTCTTGTTCGCTGCCAATCATCATCCCGCGATGAAGCGTATCCAGCCGATCCGTCAGCGTATTGGGCAACGCACGATTTTCAATCTGATGGGTCCTCTCGCCAATCCGGCACGAGTTAAGCGGCAGCTTATAGGCATTGCGAACCCCGCTTATGTTCCTGCTTATGCAGAGGCGCTGCATCATTTGGGCACCGAGCATGCGCGGATCATTTCCGGCGAAGAAGGCTTAGACGAATTGAGTCTTGCTGGCGGCAATGCCGTTGCGATCGTTGAACCCGACGGCGTTCGCTACCAGCGCACAACGGCGGCGGATGCCGGCCTTCCCTCTTACCCCGTCGAAGCCATTCGGGGCGGTGATGCGCAGTATAATGCGCTTGCGTTGCGCAGGCTGCTTCAAGGCGAGCATGGCGCCTATCGGGACGCCGTCTTATTCAACGCCGCAGCCGCCCTGATCGTCGCGGGTGTCGTCAAAACGATGCCAGAGGGCGTGGAAGAAGCAGGGGAAGCCATAGACAAAGGGCTTGCTAATGCACTTCTTAATTGTTGGGTGGCCTATTGATGTCGGACAAGCTTGCAGAAATTTGCGCGACCAAGCGGCTCGAGGTTTCAGAACGCAAGCCAAAAGGCTTGGCACATTGGCCAACGCCGTCGGCCCCTCGCGGGTTTGAGGCAGCTTTGCGCGCCAAAAGCCAGGCCGGTATTGCGTTGATTGCGGAGATCAAGAAAGCTAGCCCCTCCAAAGGCCTAATCCGCGCAGATTTCGACCCAGCGGCGCATGCAGCGGCTTATCAGGCAGGTGGCGCTGCCTGCCTGTCGGTGCTTACCGATGCACCATATTTTCAGGGGCATGAGGATTATCTGATCGTGGCGCGCGGCGCATGTGACCTTCCCGTGATCCGCAAGGATTTCATGGTGGACCCATGGCAATGCGCCGAAGCACGCGCAATGGGTGGCGATGCGATTTTGATTATCGTTGCGGCGTTGGACGATGTTGAGATGATCGAGATTGAGGATGCCGCGCAGCAGGAAGGCCTCGATGTTCTGGTGGAGGTCCATGACGAGGCCGAGCTGGAACGTGCGCTCAAACATCTGAAATCCAAGCTGGTCGGCGTGAACAACCGCAATTTGAAAACCTTTGAGGTAGACTTGGCGACAACAGAACGTCTGGCAAAACTTGTGCCGGATGACATTTTACTTGTCTGTGAAAGCGGCATTTCAACGCACGGCGATTGCCTGCGGATGGCACAGGCCGGCGTAAATACCTTCCTTGTCGGGGAGAGCCTGATGCGGCAGGATGATATTCAATCTGCAACAGAAAGGCTTTTGTCGGGTCATGACTGATCTTACGCATCTCGACGCCGACGGTGGGGCGCATATGGTCGATGTATCAGCTAAGGCAGACACCGCGCGGGAGGCTGTTGCCGAAGGGCGTATTAGCATGTCCGCCGAGGCGCTTGCGGCAATACGCGCGGGTAATATGAAAAAAGGCGATGTATTGGGCACAGCGCGCATCGCTGGCATTATGGCGGCGAAGAAGACCAGTGACCTTATCCCTTTATGTCACCCACTAATGTTGTCCAAAATCAGTGTTGAATTTGCATATGAGACATCGGCCATTCGTGTGGAAGCGCGGGTGCGGTTGAATGGCCCGACGGGCGTCGAGATGGAGGCGTTGACCGCCGTTACCGTCACCTTGCTCACCCTTTATGACATGGCCAAGGCGCTCGATAAATCGATGATCATTTCGGACGTGCGCTTGCTGTCCAAAACTGGCGGTAAATCGGGCGACTATCGCGCATGATCTCGGTTGCAGAAGCGCAGGCCAGATTACTGGCTTTGGCCTCTCCTTTACCCCCTGTTGAACGCGAATTAATGCAGGCCGTGCGGCATTATTTGCACGCACCGTTGACTGCCATGCGCACACAACCAGCGGCCGATCTGTCCGCCATGGATGGATATGCCATCGCCGTGGAAAATTTTCCCGGTCCATTGCGCGTAATTGGTGAAAGCGCCGCGGGGCACCCCTTTGCTGGCGCGTTGCAAAAGGGCGAGGCTGTCCGCATTTTTACCGGCGCACATGTGCCCCAAAATGCGGATAGCGTTCTCATACAAGAAAATGCCTTGCGTGACGGTGATGTTTTACGCGCTACGGTTGACCGCGCGCCTACGCTCGGCGCAAATATCCGGCGCCTCGGAAGTGATTTTCAGGTCGGCAATACCGTTCTACCAAAGGGCACATATTTGGACGCAGGGGCCATTGCCGTAGCCGCGATGGCGGGGCATGCCAGTCTTCATGTAGGCGGCGTACCACGCATTGCGATTGCCGCCACTGGCGACGAATTGGTTCCCGCTGGTGCAGCCGCTGGTCCAGCCCAAATCCCCTGCTCCAACAGCCCTATGTTACAAGCTATGCTGGTGGGTCTTCCCTGCGATGTCCATGACGCAGGTATCTTGCGCGATGATTTGGCCGCGCTTGAGACCAGCCTGCTGGCTCTGTCCGAGAAAGCGGATATCATCGTCACAACAGGCGGCGCGTCGGTTGGCGATCATGATCTGGTGCAGACCGCGTTGTTGAACATCGGGGCGCAGATGGATTTCTGGAAAGTTGCGATGCGGCCCGGAAAACCTTTGATGGCTGGCAAGATTGGTAATGCGGTTGTCCTTGGCCTGCCCGGCAATCCATCTTCTGCTTTCGTCACAGCATTTTTGTACCTGTTGCCGTTAATCCGTCACATGGCGGGCAGCATTTTGCCGCTTCCTGAATTGTTTGAGGCGGCGACCGCGACTAACTTACCAACAGGCGGAGATCGCGCCGAGTATTTGCGCGCGACGGTTGAAGGTGGGTATATCACCCCGCTTATGATGCAGGACAGCGGCCTAACACGCACTTTATCTCAAGCCAATGCGCTGCTCATTCAGCAGCCTCATGTCCCGCCAAGACCCAAAGGCTCAATGGTCCAATATATACGCCTGTCGTAGAATCTGGACACAAGATGTGCGATTGTTCTTGACTTAACCTGTTTTGTTCTCTAATCGTTCCATTCATGTTCAACAGGATGGAACCCTGAATATGCTCACAGCGAAACAGCACGAACTGCTTCTATTCATTAACCAGCGACTGGATGAAAGCGGCATCTCTCCCTCTTTTGAGGAGATGAAAGCAGCGCTTGATCTGAAGAGTAAATCCGGGGTGCACCGTTTGATTGGTGCGTTGGAAGAACGCGGCTTCATTCGGCGGTTGGCCAACCGTGCGCGGGCGCTTGAAGTTATGAAAATGCCCGAAGGCGGGAACTTGGGTGGTAACAATGTGGCACGCTTTGCCCCTGCAAAGGAAACCAAGCCGCATATTCAGATTCCTGTTGCCGCCAATGACGTCATGGAAATCCCACTCCATGGCAAGATTGCCGCTGGTGTGCCGATTGAGGCGCTTGAAGGTCAAAATTCATTGTCCGTGCCGATGGCATTGTTGGGTGCTGGAGAGCATTATGCGCTTGAGGTGTCCGGTGACTCGATGATTGAGGCGGGAATATTGGATGGCGATTATGCCCTTATCCGTAAGGCAAATACCGCGCGCGATGGCGAAATTGTGGTGGCGTTGGTGCGCGGTGAGGAAGCAACGTTGAAATATCTGCGCCGTGAAGGTCAGCAGATCCGTCTTGATCCCGCCAATGGCAGTTATGAACCGCAATATTATGCGCAGCACGAGGTTGAGGTGCAGGGTAAGCTGGCCGGACTGCTTCGCCGATATCATTGACGGGATGTATCCGCCGCGCGCGCGGCATGCGCAGCCTGAACCCAGGGTAAATGACGGCTATTTTCATTCGCGGTTACCACGCGTTGCGCGTCCAGATAAAAGGCCAGGCCGCCCGTTTGTTCAAGCAATCGGCGGTCCGCCTTTATCCATTTTGGATTGCATGATTTCGGCAACCATCGGTCGCTGACGACGATATCGACACGTTTACATATTGCGGCCATTTCCATGGACGGTATTGGGTTACGTGTTCTAGTGGCAAGTAATGTCCATGAACGCTCCTCCCCCGTCAGGACAACCACGCAATTGTCGGCCGTACAGTGGACACCAGGCCAATCTTCAATCTGTGTCGCTTCTGTATCGCTTCCGGCTTTTTCAGAAATCATCCCCCGCATAAACTCCCCCGCCCTGCCGCGCAGCAATGCAACATCTCCATCTGTACTGACCAAAGCCAAATGCTTGCCATCGCCCGTCACCAAAATATCCGGACGTGGCGCCAGCAGCATTGCGATAATGCCAATCGCGCATATCGGAACACCTAAAAAGCGGACGCCAGTTTTCAGCAATCCAAATAACAACGCACCTATAACAAAGGCTCCAAAGGCCCATATCGGCATCGCAGGCATCATCGTGACCGCACCGGGCAGGCTACTGACAGCATGCGCGAGCGCCAATATCGCCACGATACCCTGCCCCGCCATCCACCAAAATGGTTGACCCAAGCCAACCACGTCAAAAACCAGCGCTAACGCTTCCAACGGCATGATAATGAAGGTCGTCATCGGAATGGCCGCGACATTAGCCAAGGCCCCGTAAAGTCCGGCCTTATGGAAATGAAATAAGGCAATGGGGGTCAGGACAATCTCAATTGCAACACCCGTGATTATAAGCGACACCAACGCCCGTAAGGCCTTTTTGAAAAAGCTTTCGTCACGCCTTTCAGTAAAGCGTTTAACAACTGGCAGATCATGCATGATCACAATTGTCGCAACGGCGGCAAAACTGAGCTGAAAACTGGGGCCAGCCATCGCTTCGGGCCAGAATATCAGCACTGTTAACGCGCCAAAGGCCACTAATCGAAGCGTTAGCGCGTCCCGCCCTAAGGCCAGTGCAATCAAGATAAGGATAGCCGCGATGCAAGAACGAACCGTTGGCACTTCTGCTCCTGTGAACAACGTATAAGCAAGTGCACCCAAAGCTGCCGTTGCTGCGGCAACGACGGGAATGGATATCCGCAGTGCCAGCCATGATGACAAAGACAAAAGGCGGCTGACGGCGATAAAAATGAAACCGACCACCGCCGTTACATGCAGGCCGCTAATCGATAAAAGATGTGCCAAACCGCTGTCGCGCATAGCCTGTGCATCGGTGGGGCTGATATGCCCCTGATCACCGGTAGCCAGTGCTGCGCCTATTGCGCCGCTCCCTTGCGGCATGGATACCAATATATGTTCGGTCAATGCGGCGCGCTGCGTCGCAAACCTTGCGTCGCCATCAGCTTTTTGAAAAAGTTGCACCTCTCCCAAAGCCGTTCCTGTTGCACCAATCTGTTGAAACCACGCGCGTCTGGCAAAGTCATATCCGCCCGGCAAGCTGGGCCCAGCTGGTGGCAGCAGACGCGCGCGCAACCGAATTATCGCACCAGGTTGAAAATCGTCTTGATATTGTTCCGGCGACAGGTTCACACGCACAAAAGGTGGCAAGTCCGAACTGCTGCCTGTCGCGAGCCTTAGCCGATAGACATTACGCGCAGAGATATTTTCGACAGCTTCAATCTGTCCATAAAACTCCCCAATCCATATTTTTCCTAAAACTGGTTGGGCGACGGTTGCTGACCGGAAGGCAATCACGGAAAAGCCTATCAATATTGTGATTGCAGCCATGCGGGCCAATTGTCGCAACAGGCTAAATGGCGGTGCCAAGTTCCCGAAAAACATCAAGGAAGCGCATGCCATGGCCAATCCGGCCCAAGCAGAGGTGCCAAAAAACTGCCAGAATGCGACGCCGAATCCGATACCAACGGGAAGCCATAAGGGTGTTTGATTGCGTTCGCGGTCAAGCCAGTTTTCGATAACCACAAACAACGTTCTTCGCGTAGTTAACCGGGCATCTTTGCCCGCGGTCAATCTGCAAAATTCCTGTTCCACCACAGATATTTAGCACCATCAGGCGAAAGAACAATCTATCCACGAAGAAGAAGCTATTGTTTGCCTTGACGCCCGTCAAATTTCCTATCATTGGGCTAGGCAACGACATAGCCATTTTCTCCCCATGAAATAGTGGCACTTAAAGGGCCTTAGATTGTCGTCACGGGCGTCTCCCGCGTACCGTATTATTTAAAGAACATGCCTTTCTAAAGGGCAGCCCGGTAAATTGCTTAGTAGATTTGGAGTTTGAAAATGGCCGATAAAAACGCAACGCTCACCGTTGGCGACAACAGCTATGACTTGCCCATCATGCAGGGTTCAGAAGGCCCTGACGTGATCGACATCCGCAAGCTCTATGCGGCCTCAGACCATTTCACCTTTGATCCTGGCTTCACCTCGACTGCAAGTTGTGAGTCAGCCCTGACGTTTATTGACGGCGACAAAGGCATCCTTCTGCATCGCGGATACTCGATCGAAGAGCTCTCAGAGCAGTCTAGCTTTATGGAAGTGTCCTATCTGCTGCTGAACGGCGAACTGCCGAACAAAGAGCAACTCGACAATTTCAGCCACACAATCTCGCGGCACACCATGTTGCATGAGCAATTGGCAACTTTTTACCGTGGCTTCCGCCGCGACGCGCACCCCATGGCCATCATGTGCGGTGTGGTCGGTGCGCTTTCGGCCTTTTACCACGACTCGACCGACATCAGCGACCCAACCCATCGGATGATTTCAAGTCATCGCTTGATCGCAAAGATGCCGACAATTGCCGCCATGGCGTATAAATATTCGGTTGGTCAGCCATTTGTTTATCCTGACAACAACTTGTCTTACACTGGCAATTTCCTGCGTATGACCTTTGGTGTTCCAGCAGAAAAATATGTCGTAAATCCTGTCATTGAACGCGCAATGGACCGGATATTCATCCTCCATGCTGACCATGAACAGAACGCTTCTACGTCGACCGTCCGTCTAGCCGGTTCGTCAGGTGCCAATCCCTTCGCATGCATCGCTGCAGGTATAGCGTGTCTTTGGGGCCCTGCCCATGGCGGTGCAAACGAAGCGGCATTGAACATGCTGCGCGAGATTGGCACGCCTGATCGCATCCCGCATTATATTGAGCGGGCGAAGGACAAAAATGACCCATTCCGCTTAATGGGTTTTGGACATCGCGTTTACAAAAATTATGACCCGCGCGCTTCGGTCATGCAACAGACCGTGCGTGAGGTTCTTGCCGAACTGAATATCAGCGATCCTATTTTCGACGTTGCGATGCAGTTGGAAGAAATGGCGTTGAATGACCCCTATTTCATCGAAAAGAAGCTGTTCCCGAACGTAGATTTCTATTCCGGCATCATCCTGTCGGCCGTTGGTTTCCCTACGGAAATGTTCACCGTGTTGTTTGCGCTATCGCGGACCGTGGGTTGGGTTGCACAGTGGAACGAAATGATTTCGGATCCAGCACAGAAAATTGGTCGCCCGCGACAATTGTATACCGGACCAAATCATCGTCCTTATCCAAGCTTAGACGCGCGCTAAAATTTAGTGGAAGGCGGGGCGTAAAGATTGCGCCTTCGTCTTCTACAAACAAATATGGCTTGATAGGGTGTTAATTACGCTTTCAATTTAGTTGGACTCTTGGCCTTCGGCATGACGCTGCATGCTTGCGATAATCAGGACGCTCAACTGCAATACCATCAGCCATTGTAACGCCGCCGTTATCCCAACGGTCGCGGCCCCAATGATAGCAAGTAACGCTAAAGAGGCGGGTGAATGCAACACTTGTTTCGCCCAGCCAGTAATGGCCATTTTGTCGGCCAGATAAGCGAGCGAAGCCACGGCAAACGCCGCAAATAGGCCATTGTCATTATAAGACGTCGCCACATAAACGCAGCTGAACATGGCCAATATGATCAGTGCCCATGTGATAACAGACAGGCTTTGTACGTTGTCACTACCATCTGGATCATCTGTAACCGCCAAACGTAGCGCGTTCGCCGCGATGGATAACAATGCCGCAACACAAGCGGCTGTGGCAAAGTTTCCAAAGCCCAATGCAACGGCCGCTAACGCTATAACAGCGCTTGCAAATTTGGTCGCAGTTACCGCTGCCGGGCTTTGCCAGATAAGCGGAACAATAAGGGAAAGGATAGGCCCGAACACATAAACCTCAACATACCCTGCCCTGTTCGCCACACGACGCCGTAGTATCTGGCGATTGAGTTCCGAAAAATCCTGCGCGCCCGTCAGGACGGTCAGCGTGCCATTTTGAACATGCTGTTGCGACAGGGGACGGAACGGAACTTTTGCGAGCAAGGCCTGCCGTAGCAGCGATGACATAATGCTCCAATCTTCTGGCAGATCACGCAGCATAGCAATAGCATCATATCCAACAACCGAGACACCTGCCCATCGTGTATTGATATCTATACGCTCAAACGCGCGATTTTCGTCTCGGCCATCGATTGTTGCGATGAAATTCTCGCTGGATTTCAGAAGCGTTTCAATCAAAGCCAGCTGCACATATAACTGCCCGGATTGCACCCATATGCGGTCATCGACATCTATGTGGTGAAGGATATCCGCGCCCGTTTGGACAAAATCGACTGTCAGTTTACGCAAACGGCAACGGTCGGCCAGCGCGATTAACGAACCGTCGATATTTTCCACTTCAATCAGAAACTGTTGGATCCCGGCACGCGCAAGCATCATTATCTGATATTCAATCAAGGACAGACCGGCCAAGTCGGGACGCCCGACACCTTTTGACGCATCCTGTTCAATATCATCATTGCCCGCGACCGAGAGCAACGCGATTGTAGGTAAGTTCGGATTTCGAACGGAGAGCATGTTCCCGATATGAATGTTAAGACCGTTTTGCCAACAGAAATATGAGATACCTGCCAATACACAGGCGCTAAAGTGTTCAATTTCGTTAATCGCTTTGTGATCTCCGGGGCAAAATACGCCTGAGGTGACCATCATTTCATTTCCGGTTCCGCAATATGATAAGTTTGCGTTTCTCTCGCCGAATAATGTGTTAAATGGGACTTTATGACTACACGCTCCAAAATCGTCGGCCTGAACCGCGAAATCACTGAAACCGATCCAGAAACGGCTGTACCGCCTGTCAGCAGCCATGCGGAAGGCGCCGACGAAGATGATTACGCAGCGGAAAATTATGATATTTCCGACGAAGCGCTGCACCGCATGGGTACTGGGCGTTATCTTTCCCCTGCGCTGTTGTTGATCGCGTTTGCAGCATGGTCGACATTTTTTGGCATGACTTATTGGTCTGAAGCGCAATTCAGCATGACCAATGATCGGATAGTCACCCTGATTGTGACATGGGTCATTCCTGCGCTTTTAATTGCGGTGCTGTGGTTGCTTTCCATGCGCAATAGTAGCCGAGAGGCCGTGCGTTTTGGCAAGGTCGCGAGAATGTTGCGGGCCGAGAGCGATGCGCTTGCAATCCGGATGCGGACGGTGAACGAAGAAATATCGCTCGCACGTCAATTTCTATCGCAAAATGCGCGCGAACTGGAAACATTAGGACGCCAGTCTTCAAAAAATCTCGTGGATTCCGCACAGATGCTGTCGGCGGCTCTTGCCGATAGCGATGAAAAGGCAAAGACACTGGAATCGGTGAGCAACGCCGCCAATATAAATTTGGAACAGCTCCGCAAGCATTTGCCTGTTGTGACCAGCGCCGCGAAAGATGTTAGTAACCAGATTGGAAGCGCTGGCAATGATGCGCAGGTTCAGATTAAGGCGCTGATTGCAGCCCTTGAACGCGTAAGTGAAGCAGGCAAGTCGGTAAGCGAATATGTCGAAAATGTTGAAACGCGCGCTGATGCCTTGTCCGTCCGGCTCGAGCAGTCGTTGGGCAACAGTGTGCAGCTGCTTGACGACAAAAGCGCCGACGCACTTGACCGGAGCACTGAAATGGTCACGCTCATGGACAAGGCCGCGCAGACAATTTCCAATGGCATCGCCCAGTCATCAACCGATATCGATGCGCTCATTACCCGCAGCAACGCGAAGATCCTGTCTAACCTTGCCGATTTACGTCGGGCCTTGGGTAATATTGAAGCGCAATCCAGTCAGGAAGAAGCGCGCATTCAGGCTATGATTGCGAATATTAGCACGCATATTCAGAGCAGTGCAGCGCAGATTTCAGAGATTGACCGCGCAGCCAGCGATCAAACGGCAAAACTCGCCCTTGCGGTGTCAGCCTTGGGCGACAGCACGCGTTCAGTAGGAAGCGCACTTTCCGATAACCAATTAACCACCGCTAACTTACTGGATCAATCGGAGCTATTAATTAGCTCGCTCAGCACGGCAAATCTAGAGATTGGCCATAAGATTCCTGCCGCCATGGACAGCGTAAACGCGCGCATGACACAGGGCATAGAGCAAGTGAACGCGGCGCTGGCCGCCGCAGAATCGCTCAACAATATCAGCGACGGAACGCTGGAAAAGCTTAACAACATTGAGCAAGTAATCGCCGCACAACATGACGCAGTTGGCGCGCTAATGGCCGAGAGCGATGCACATTTTGCTGCACGTCATGAGCAAGCGGACGCCCTTGGCGCTGCGCTGAAACAGACGCAGGCTTTACTGCGGGATATGTCAGATGAGGCAAATGGCAGTTTGGTTACATCTTTGCTTCGTGTGCGTGAAACAACGCGCGCTGCAGCAGAAAACAGCCGCAAGATCCTCGACGAGGAACTGGCGCATATCGCCGATCAATTGACCGAACAAAACCGCGTCGCATTGGCCAATGCGTTGGACGCGCAGGTCGCATCCATGAATGAAGCGGTGCAAGAAGCGATCTCGCGTAATATCGAACTGTCGGAAACAGCATCTTCCTTAGTCGCCAAGCAACTCGGTGAGCTCAACGAAATGACGACGACCCTTGAGAGCCGTATTGCAGATACCGTCAACAGTTTTGAATCTGTGCAGGATGAGAGCTTTGCGCGCCGCATGGTGGTTTTGACCGAATCTTTGAACTCCACCGCTATCGACGTTACCAAAATACTGTCCAACGACGTGACCGACACCGCTTGGGCAGCTTATTTAAAGGGCGATCGGGGCGTGTTTACCCGTCGCGCCGTGCGCTTGCTGGATTCACGTGAAGCAAAGATTATTGCCAAGCATTATGGTGATGACAGCGCGTTCCGCGAACATGTAAACCGTTACGTGCATGATTTCGAAGGTATCATGCGCCTGTTGCTCAGCACGCGCGACGGCAACGCCATTGGCGTTACCTTGCTATCGTCCGACATTGGCAAGCTTTACGTCGCGCTAGCGCAGGCCATTGAGCGGCTGCGTAAATAAGCCATGGAATTAAACGGGCGGGTTAAACAGCCCGTCAAAGCTGTGCCGCGTTATCCAGCCATTAACGTAATTGGCATAATATAAAGCGAACAAGGCTGCAGAGAGCATTGTCGTTCTCAGCAAAATCTTCCGTGGTTGAAAATTACCTGGCGCGCTATCCGCCTGGCCAGGTGTCTTTGGAAGGCCGAGTTCGTCATGCGTGCGCACGCCGATGGGCAAGATAACGAATGCCGTCATCACCCAAAACAGCAAATAAATGGCAATAATCGAGGTCCAGGTCATGCTGTCTCCACTACTAAAACATCAACGATCGGTTTTTTACCTGTCCAGTTAACCGCAACACGGCGCACAGCCAAACGCACCGTTTCGCGCAACTTGTCATAATCACCGCGATGGTCATTTACCGCTTTAACAGCAGCGGCCGTGGCTTCTTCCAGAAAATCCTCAAGATCTTCTTCAATCGGCACACCGTGCAAACGAATCTCGGGGTTGCCCAGCATCCGGTCTTTTGCGTCCAAAGCGAAGGCGACGGAAATCAGACCATACCATGACAGGCGGCGGCGTTCGTTCAATGTTGCGCCGTCCGCGGCGATGATGGTGTCTCCATCGAGAATCAAACGGCCTGTGCGTTCCTTGCCGATGATTTTTGGCTCTCCCGGCGCAAGCCGCACCACATCGCCATTGGATTGAACGACCGCTTTGGGAACGCCATGCGCCCGCGCAAAACGCGCCTGTTCAGCCATGTGGCGGCGTTCGCCATGGACGGGAATAAGAATTTCAGGTCGAACCCAGTCATAAAGCGCGGCAAGTTCCGGTTGCCCAGGGTGACCGGAGACATGCACATGTGCTTGCTTTTCGGTCACTGTCAGGATGTTGCGTTCCGCAAGTTTGTTCATGATTACACCAATGGCAATTTCATTGCCCGGTATCTGCTTGGACGAGAAAATTACCGTGTCGCCTTCTTGCAGCTTCACGGGGTGATTGCCCTCGGATATGCGCGCCAAAGCGGCGCGGGCTTCTCCCTGCCCGCCAGTCGCGACCACCATAACATCGTGTCGTGGAAGACTATCGACGCTCTCCATATCCACGGTTTTGGGCATGTCTTTCAAATAGCCATTGGCCTGTGCGGCTTCAATAATCCGGTGGAGTGAGCGACCTGCAAAACATAAGGTGCGCCCGCTCTCACGCGCTACTTCTGCTAAAGTCTGCAACCGCGCAGCATTAGAGGCAAAGGTTGTGACAACGACCCGGCCCTTGGCAGCCTTGACGGACTTCAGCAGGTCATCTTTAACACTGCCTTCGCTGCCGCTAGTTTCAGTATTGAACACATTAGTCGAATCGCAAACCATCGCCAGCACGTTACTGTCGCCAATCGCGGTTAGCGCTTCTTGCGTTGATGGCGCCCCCAATACGGGGCTCGGGTCCAGTTTCCAGTCGCCCGTATGGAAAATCTTTCCATAAGGCGTGGTGATGAGACAGGCGCTCATCTCAAGGATAGAGTGCGCTAAGGTGACGAATTTGAAGTCAAACGGCCCCAAGGAAAAGGCACCTTCCATAGGGATCACATTTAGCTCCACAATGTCAGCAATGCCTTCTTCTTCCAACTTGCCGCGAATGAGGGTTGCCGTGAACGGTGTGGCATAAAGTGGAACGCCCAAGTCGGCGGCAAAATAGGCGACTGCGCCAATGTGATCTTCATGGCCGTGGGTCAGCACAATACCCAGAAGGTCCTTTTTGCGCTTTTCAATAAATTCGAGATCAGGCAGGACAAGGTCAATTCCGGGATACTCCGAATTCGCAAATGTAAGGCCCAAGTCGACCATCACCCACTTGCCCTCGCAACCGTATAAATTGACGTTCATGCCAATTTCGTTGGACCCGCCAAGGGCGAGGAAGAGCAGTTCATTTTTTGGGGTCGTCATGAGTTACTATCTCTATTCCTATATAAAAGCGCTAGCCCCCGCAGCGTCAAATCGGGCTCTACCCGGTCAAATAAATGGCCATGTTGCTGAAACAAGATAGCCAAACCGCCGGTTGCAATGACCGATACTGGTTCGCCAATTTCAGCTTTCATCCGTGCGAGGATCCCTTCGATCATCGCCACATAGCCCCAATAGATGCCAATCTGCATTTGTCCAACAGTCGTTGTCCCAATGACGCTATCATTTGGTGGTGGTTCGATTGCAATTCGCGGTAACATCGCTGCCGCAGCATACAGCGCATCGAGGGACAAATTAACACCCGGTGCAATGCTGCCTCCGCGATACGAACCATCGGATCCAATATAATCAAATGTTGTGGCTGTACCAAAGCTGATGACGACTTTGTGCCCTTCGGCTAATGAATGTGCCGCAATAGCATTGACCGCGCGATCCGCGCCGACGGCATGCGGCTCCGCCACACGCAATGGAATACCCCAACCAACGGCCCCGCGTCCGGCAACCAAGGCTTCAGTTCCAAAATAACGTGTCGCGAGCAACTGCAGATTGTGCAAGGCGCGCGGCACAACGGTCGCAATAATGACCGCTTTTATATCTGTGCGGTGAAAGCCAGCCATCTGAATCAATTGATCCAACCAAACCGCATATTCATCAGCCGTACGCCGTGCGTCGGTCGCTATGCGCCATCGCTGCACTATTTCACCGGCGTCATTGACCAATGCAAATTTCACATTGGTGTTACCTGTATCAATTGCGAGCAGCATAGCCGTTCCCTGCTAGATTAGAAAAACATCGGCCGCGTGAATGGCACGAATTGAGCCATCCGCCAAGCGAAGGTGCAACGCACCATCATCATCTAGCCCAGCATATAGGCCATCGACTTGCGCGCCATCAGGTAGTTTCGCCGACAAGGCTGTACCGAGAGGATGAGCGTTCGCTTCCCAATGCCGGACAATGGAACCCAAGCCCGACATCCGCCAGACATCAAGATAGCGGGTGAACGCTTCGGCTAAGATCTCCAGTGCCGTTTGCGCATCGGGCGGCGTTGCGCCAAGCGTGCGCAGGTCGGACACCTTCCGCTCCAAATTTTGAGGGTGCCAGACAAGGTTCAGGCCAATACCCACAATAACTGCGTCAGACGCGCGCTCCAACAATATCCCGCATAATTTCGAACCATCATGCGCCATAATGTCATTGGGCCATTTCAGGAATATATCCACTTGCGGCGCCATATGTCGGACGGCGTCATAGGCAGCAACCGCGGTTACAAAAGCTAGCCCCGCGGGCGAAGGATCTGTGTCGCGCAAGCGCACAATAACGCTAGCAAAGAGGTTGCCCTTTGGGCTTTCCCAAATACGGCCAAGTCTCCCACGGCCACCATCTTGCGCGTCGGCACGAAGCCATAACCCTTCGGGAGCGCCTTGCGCCGCCCGTATCAAGAGATCCGCGTTCGTTGACCCAGTGAGCGCGACTTCTTCAAAGATGGGTGTCAGAACAGCGCCCTCGCGGCATAAGCCGTCCAAATGCCAAGCGCAGGTATCGTCAAATAGCCAATCGGTGAATTCGCAGCTGCCAAAACGCCGCCCGTCCAGACGAGAACCTTATCATCGCTTTCGACAATCACATCCGCCGCATCATCAAAATACATGACTTTGACGACCTTCAGATAATAAAATGCGCCAATCACCGATGCTGTAATGCCGATGACGGCCAGAGGCAGCAAGCCAGCAGCAACAGCGGCGTTAAATACCACAAGCTTGCCCCAGAAACCGAATAATGGCGGAATGCCAGCTAGGCTGAACATAAAAATGGCCAACGCGGCCGCCAAGCCGGGACGCGTTTTGGATAGGCCGGATATGTCCGCAAACTCTTCACGATAGCCGCCTTCCTTATCCTTCAACTGCATCAGACAGATGAAGCTGCCTAAGGTCATGGCAACATAGATGATAAGATACACCAGCATTGCTGAAATGCCCTGCTCCGTTCCCGTCGCAAGACCAATCAGAATGAAACCAACATTGTTGATCGAGCTATAGGCCATCAATCGCTTCAAATTTTGCTGCCCAATGGCACCGACGGCGCCGATGATAATCGACATCAACGCAACGGCGATAATGATTTGCTGCCACACCAATATTTGCGAGCCAAATGCCTCAAGCACAATGCGGATAGTCAGCGCAATCGCCGCAACCTTTGGCGCGCTGGCAAAGAATGCGGTGACAGGTGTTGGTGCACCTTCATACACGTCCGGCGTCCACATGTGGAAGGGCGCAGCGCTTATTTTAAACGCAAGGCCCGAGAGAATAAACACGATGCCGAAGATCAAGCCCAAGCCAACCTCGGTATCCATAGCCACGCCGATAGCCGCAAAGCTTGTGGATCCAGCAAAGCCATAAACCAACGATGCACCGAACAAGAGCATGCCACTGGCCAACGCGCCAAGAACGAAATATTTAAGCCCGGCTTCGGCTGAACGGCCATCAGAGCGTACAAAGCTTGCAAGGACATAGGCGGACAAGCTTTGCAGCTCTAGACCGATATAAAGTGAAATCAGGTCCGTTGCCGACACCATTACGGCCATGCCAATGCAGGACAATAAGATAAGCACCGGATATTCGGCGCGCATGGCACCGGCATTTTCCAGGAAGCGAGGCGCAATCATCAAGGAGATTGCTGCCGCAATGAAGATCAGAATCTTTGAAAAATTGCCAAATGCATCATTGATTAAAAGACCATCAAAAGCCGATGCATCTGTGGCATGCATCATTGAACTGATTACAAATGCAGAGGCTGCACCAAGCGCCGTAACTGCCAATATGCTAATCAAGCGACCGGCCTGCTCACGCCACGCAGCCAAAAGTAGCAGCGCGAGCGCAGAGAAGGTCAAAATGATTTCCGGACGGAGTAATACGAGAGAAGCGTTCAGTTCCATTATCAATGGCTCCCCTCAGCCATGTTTTTTTCTGCATCGTGCACAACGCGGTAACGAGCGGTAGTTGGGTCGACTAATTTCAGCTTGCTGTCACCAACCGGTGCAGCACGTTCAATGCGGGCGACAATCGTTGCCACGTCGCGGCGGATGGGTGCCAGAAATGTTTCAGGATAAACCCCCATCCACAAAACCACGACAGCAATAGGCGCCAAAAGCCACATTTCGCGGCCATTCACGTCCGACATCGCAGCGGCATCGGCATTGACCTGTGGCCCAAATGCAATGCGGCGGTAGAGATACAGCATATAGCCAGCGCCAAAGATAATACCCGTAGTCGCAATGAATGTGGCCCAGGTAGAAACCTTATACGCGCCGGCGAGACTCAAAAACTCACCTACAAATCCGCTGGTGCCGGGCAAGCCAACACTCGCCATGGTGAACAGCATGAACATTAAAGCATATTTGGGCATGTTGACGCTCAGTCCGCCATAACGGCTGATCTCACGCGTATGCAGGCGGTCGTAGATGACGCCGACGCATAAGAAGAGCGCGCCCGAAACGAGGCCATGGCTCAACATCACGATAATTGCGCCTTCAATGCCTTGTTGATTGAAGGTGAACAGGCCAACAGTTACAATCGCCATATGCGCGACCGATGAATAAGCGATGAGCTTTTTCATATCCTGCTGCACCAAGGCAACAAGCGAGGTGTAGACCACCGCGACCATCGACAGTCCAAAGACCAACGGAATCAAGTCGGCGCTCGCCTCCGGGAACATAGGCAAAGAGAAACGTAAGAAGCCATAGCCACCCATTTTCAAAAGAACACCCGCCAAAATCACGGAACCAGCGGTAGGCGCCTGAACGTGGGCATCAGGCAACCATGTATGCACTGGCCACATGGGCATCTTTACCGCAAAGGATGCGAAAAAGGCGAACCATAGCCATTTCTGCGCTTCTGCAGGGAAATCAGTGTTCAGCAATGTTGGAATATCCGCAGTGCCCGCAAACTGGATCATCCACAGCATCGCGATCAGCATCACAAGCGATCCAAGCAGAGTATAGAGGAAGAATTTGTACGATGCGTATATGCGGTCCTGCCCACCCCAGATGCCAATGATAAGATACATTGGGATTAGGCCAGCTTCAAAGAAGATATAAAACAGCAACAAATCCTGCGCTGCAAAAACGCCAATCATCAGCGTTTCCATCAGCAGAAATGCCGCCATATATTCGCCGACGCGTTTCTGAATGGACGTCCAGCTTGCACCAATACAAATCGGCATGAGGAACACCGATAACATGATCAACGTCAGCGCAATACCGTCAATGCCAAGGCGCCAGCCAATGGGCCCAAAGAGGTTAGCGCTTTCGGTAAACTGCCACTGCGCGCCCGCTGGGTCATAATTGAGCCAGAGCAGTACACCAAGAAGCAGATTCAATAATGTTGCCGATAATGCAATGATGCGCGCAAGTTCAGCGCGTACAAAAAGGCACAAGGCAGCTGCCGCCACCGGAATGGCCAACATGATCGAAAGGACAGGAATATCTGCGGCGTTCATTATGCTCTCACCATCATCCAGCTAACCGCGATGACTAAGCCAAGAAGCATCACAAGCGCATAAGTATAAAGATAACCCGACTGCATCCGCACAGCCAATTTGCTGCCGAAGGACACCAAAGCAGCCGAACCATTGGGGCCAAAGCGGTCAATGATCCCGATGTCACCTTGCTTCCAGAACAGGCGGCCGAACCAGAATGCGGGGCGCACGAACAAGAAGTTGTACAGCTCGTCAAAATACCATTTGTTCAGGAAGAAACGGTAAATCGGCGCAAAGGTCGTGGCCAGACGTTTTGGTGCATCATTCGAACGTTGATACATGAAATAGGCCGTCGCCAGGCCAATGAGCATGGCCACGGTCGACGACAATTTTACCCATAACGGCACTTCGTGCATCGCATGCATCAAATGCGTGTTGAAATAGAGCGTGCTGTTTGCCCAGAATGCCGCGCCTGCCTCCGCATAAATAAACGCATGACGGAAGACAAAGCCAGCAAATACGGCACCTATAGTCAGCAATGCTAGAGGTATCAGCATCGGCCATGGGCTTTCATGCGGATGATAGCCCGCCGTTCCGTCACTGGACGTATCATGAGCATGAGCGTCATGTGCATGCTCATGATGTTCATGCACTGCGTGCTGGATATGCTCGGATTGCTCCCAGCGTGGTTTTCCAAAGAATGTCAGAAACATCAGGCGCCAGCTATAGAAGCTGGTGAGCAATGCTGCGATCACGCCGATCGCAAAGCCATACATATGATAGGTAGATTCACTCGCGAACGCAGCCTCTATGATGGCATCCTTAGAATAAAAGCCCGCAAAGCCACCAACACCAAGAATACCAACACCGGTAATCGCCAGTGTCCCGGCCATCATAGCCCAGAATGTCAGCGGGATATGTTTCCGCAAACCACCATAATAACGCATATCCTGTTCATGATGCATCGCGTGGATGACTGAGCCCGCGCCCAAGAACAGCAGCGCCTTAAAAAAGGCGTGCGTGAACAGGTGGAACATCGCGGCACCATAAGCGCCGGTACCGGCAGCAAAGAACATATAGCCCAGTTGTGAGCAGGTGGAATACGCGATGACGCGTTTGATATCGGTTTGCACGAGGCCAACCGTTGCAGCAAATAATGCGGTCGTCGCACCAACTATTGTAACCACGTCCAACGCGAACTGGCTCGTTTCAAACAAGGGCGACAGACGGCACACCATGAATACGCCTGCGGTCACCATGGTCGCCGCATGGATCAGCGCCGAAACAGGCGTTGGCCCTTCCATCGCGTCCGGCAACCATGTGTGCAGGCCAAGTTGCGCCGATTTGCCCATCGCACCGATAAACAGCAAAATGCACAGCAAGCTCATGGTATCGACGCGCAGCCCCAAAAAGCCGATGCTTGAACCGACCTTATCCGGTGCGGCCGCCAATATCTCCGGGATCGACACGGTGCCAAACAACCAGAATATGCCGAAAATGCCGAGCATGAAACCAAGGTCGCCAACGCGGTTGACGACGAATGCTTTGATCGCCGCCGCATTTGCGCTGGGTTTCTTGTACCAGAAACCAATCAGTAAATAAGACGCAAGGCCGACGCCTTCCCATCCAAAGAACATTTGCACCAAATTATTGGCCGTCACCAACATTAACATCGCAAAGGTAAACAACGACAGATAGGCAAAAAAGCGCGGTTGATCGGGATCTTCCTCCATATAGCCCCAGCTATAGAGATGGACGAGCGCCGACACGCTGGTGATGACCACAAGCATGATTGCTGTCAGCGCATCAACGCGCAATTCCCAGTCAAAGGTCAGATCGCCAGACTGCACCCATGTCATCACGGGTTGTACATAAGCGGTTTCAGTGCCGTTCAGGAAACCAATGAAAATTGGCCAGCTCAGGAACGCGGCAATAAACAGACCTAGGGTGGTAATTGTCTTTGCTGCCAACGCGCCAATGAAACGCTGCCCAAGCCCAGCTATAAGTGCAGCAAGAAGCGGTAGGAAAACAATGATATGGATTGCGGTCACTGGATGTTACCCCTTCATCCGGTTGACGTCGTCAACGGCAATGGTGCCACGACCGCGGAAATAGATAACCAATATCGCAAGACCAATCGCGGCCTCACCCGCCGCAACGGTCAACACGAACATGGCGAAGATTTGCCCCGTTAGGTCGCCCAAAAATACGCTGAACGCCACCAGGTTGATATTCACCGCAAGCAGTATGAGTTCAATCGCCATCAGAATGATGATGACATTTTTCCTGTTCAGGAAAATGCCAAGGACGCCCATCACGAACAGGATGCTGCTGACCACGAGATAATGTTCGATACCAATCACAGCTCAATCCCCTGCCCGCTGGGCTGATTAACATTGCGCGTTGCGTCTTCTGGACGGCGCTGAACCTGGCTGCTGATATTTTGGCCGCGTGTGCCGTGGCTGCGGCGGTGCGTCAGGACGATGGCACCAACCATCGCAACCAACAGGATCAAGCCTGCCGTTTCGAATAAGAAGACATATTTGCTATACAGCAAGGCGCCAATCGCTTCGATATTCGGCACTGTCGCTGATACGGAAGCTGCCCCAGCCTCAGGCGTGCCCAGCTTCACAGCACCAGCCTGATACGCACCGATACCCAGCACCAGTTCAGCCACCAATACGATTGCCAGTAACAACCCAAGCGGTACATTTTTGATGAACCCTGCACGCAATTCGGCAAAATCAATGTCGAGCATCATAACCACGAACAGGAACAACACGGCAACCGCGCCGACATAGACAATGACTAATAACATCGCGATGAACTCTGCACCGATTAGTACCATAAGCCCTGCTGCGTTAAAGAAGGCAACAATCAACCAAAGCACGCTGTGTACCGGATTGCGGGCAAATATAACCATCGCGGCTGACGCTATGACGATGCTTGCGAAGATATAGAAAGAGACAAGTTGGATCATACCAACACCTCACATAGTATCAAAGCGTCGCACCAGCGTAGGCTGCTGCCTATCTCGCCTCGCGTTCTCGACGGACATACGTAATGGTCCCCAGCCTGCGCTGGGGCGACGATATTTTTGTTTATGCAGGTCAGCCCTTGAGTCATGCCAGCGCCCTTAACGAGAGGGTGCATCGGCGGCAAGGTTCGCGGCAATCGCCCGTTCCCATTTCGCGCCGTTGTCGAGGAGCTTGGCCTTGTCATAGAGCAATTCCTCACGCGTTTCTGTTGCGAACTCTAGGTTCGGACCTTCTACAATGGCATCGACTGGGCATGCTTCTTGGCAAAAGCCGCAGTAAATGCACTTGGTCATATCAATGTCATAGCGCGTGGTCCGACGGCTGCCGTCGTCGCGTGGTTCGGACTCGATAGTAATGGCCAAAGCGGGACAAACCGCCTCACATAATTTACACGCGATGCAGCGTTCTTCTCCATTGGGATAACGACGCAGCGCATGCTCGCCACGAAAACGCGGGCTCAACGGGTTCTTTTCAAACGGATAGTTGATCGTCGCCTTACGCTTGAAGAAATATTTCAAGGTCAGCATGTGTGCCTTGACGAATTCCCACAAAGTGAAGCTTTTGATGAGATGCGTGATCGTGGTCATGCGAAATGTCCTGTGAACATAAGATAGCCGCTCACCAGGAATACCCAGAAGAGCGAGATTGGCAGGAACACTTTCCAACCCAGACGCATCAGCTGATCATAACGGTAACGCGGTACAGTTGCCTTTACCCATGCGAAGATGAAGAACATCAGCAGGATTTTGGCAAAGAACCAGATAATGCCTGGGACGGCGTACAATGGCGCCCAGTCAACCGGTGGTAAATATCCACCCCAGAACAGGATCACATTCAGCGCGCACATTAACAGGACGTTGGCATATTCACCCAACCAGAACAAAGCAAAGGCCATGGAGGAATATTCAGTTTGATAACCGGCAACCAGCTCGCTTTCCGCCTCTGTCAAATCGAACGGCGCACGTGCCGTTTCCGCCATCGAACTGATGAGAAACATCACCGCAATCGGGAACAACAAGGGGTTAAACGCATAAGCGTTGATAAAGTCAAAAATGTGTCCTCGTTGCCCCTCGACAATACCGCCGACGTTGAACGTACCCGCCCAAAGGACGACGCAAATCAAGATGAAGCCAATGGACACTTCATAGGAAATCATCTGCGCAGCGGCGCGCATAGCCGAATAAAATGGATATTTGGAGTTGGATGCCCAGCCCGCAATAACCACGCCATAGACACCAAGGCTGCTGATCGCGAGGATATAGAGCAAGCCAACATTGATGTTGGACAGCACCACGCCGTCGGCGAACGGAATGACGGCCCAAGCCATCAAAGCGACGGTGAAGGTGATGATCGGCGCAATCAGGAACAAGCCACGGTTCGATGCGCTTGGGATAATGGTTTCTTGCAAGAACACCTTCAAACCATCGGCGAAAGATTGCAATATACCGAAAGGTCCGACGACATTGGGCCCCCGACGCAGTGCGAAAGCGGCCCATAATTTACGTTCCGCATAAATGATAAGCGCGACGGCCAGCATCAGCGGCAATGCAATAAGCAAAATGCCCGCAATAGTAGCAGTGAACCATGCAGCTTCGTAACTCATGCCAAGGTTTTGGAAGAAGGATGTCATTCCGCCGCCTCCAAAAATTGCGTGCCGTGCACCAATTCCGCAGAGCATTTCTGCATCGTTTCGGACGCGCGGCAAATGGCGTTGGTCAGGTAGAAATCCTTGATCGGATAATCAGCAATCTTGCCACTTACGTCAGAAGGCAGCGATGGCTCCGACCACCCATAATCTGCAAGTCCTTCAACACCCAAAGCAGGTACAGCCTTCGCCATTTCCGCGCGCAAAGCATCCAGGCTGTCAAATGGAAGGCGCTTGCCCAACACATCTGACAAAGCCCGGAATATGGCCCAATCTTCGCGCGCATCGCCGGGCGGGAATACCGCGCGCTCGCCACGCTGCACGCGGCCTTCCAAGTTTACATATGTGCCCGATTTTTCGGAATAGGCTGCGCCTGGTAATATAACATCGGCATGATGCGCGCCATTGTCACCATGGTGACCGACATAGACTTTGAAACTGTCGGCAAACAGGCTGTAATCCACCTCGTCTGCGCCAAGGAAAAACGCTAGCTTCGGCTTCTCAGCGGCTAGTTTCTTGATGCCGCCATCATGCGCATAGCCGAGCATGAGGCCGCCCATACGGGCTGCGGCAAAATGCAAAACGTTGAAACCGTTCCAATCATCGCGGACCAGTTTATATTTTTTAGCAAATGCCAACGCCGCGCCGTGGACACCAGCATAACGCAGCGCACCACCGCCGACGATAATCGCTGGACGTTCCGCCGTCTTCAACGCATCCGCCAAAGCCTTCGGCGTTTTAGTCAGCGCGCTCAGATCATCACCGAGCCACTCTACCTTATAGGTCAGATCGGTCACGGGGCCGATGGCAAACACCTTTGCCCCACGCTTGCGAATGGCCTTTTGTATGCGCGTGTTCACCAATGGTGCCTCACGGCGCAAGTCGCTGCCGACCAGCAGGATGACATCCGCATTTTCAATGCCAGATATCGTCGTGTTGAAATTCACCGCAGACAGCGACGATGTATCATAAGCCAAGCCAGTCTGGCGGCCTTCGAGCATCGACGTGCCAGCCAATTCGCGCGCGGCGAACATGGTTTCGCAATCGACCTGATCACCCGCCAGTACCGCAGCTGCGCCAGTCCAGTGCGCCTTGATTGCATCAAAGGCTTCGGCCCAGTCTGCTGCGACCAGCCTTCCATCCTTGCGGATATAGGGCTTGTCCAAACGGCGGTGCGTCAGGCCGTCAACGGCATGGCGTGTTTTATCCGACGCCCATTCTTCGTTCACATCATCATTGATGCGCGGCAATGCCCGCAAAACGGCTCTGCCACGGCTGTCGAGACGGATGTTGGTGCCCACGGCATCCATCACATCGATGCTTGGGGTCTTTTTCAATTCCCACGGCCGCGCCTCAAAAGCATATGGCTTCGCGGTCAATGCACCCACAGGGCATAGATCAACGACATTGCCCGAAAGCTCGCTTTGCATAGCATGCTCAAGATAGGTCGTGATTTGCATGTTTTCGCCGCGACCAATCGCGCCAACTTCTTCGATACCAGCGACTTCTTCGGCAAAACGGACGCAGCGTGTGCACTGAATGCACCGCGTCATCGCCGTTTTGACGAGCGGCCCCATATATTTTTCCGTAACCGCGCGCTTATTTTCCTCAAAGCGCGAGGCACCACGTCCATAAGCAACGCTTTGGTCCTGCAAATCGCATTCGCCACCTTGGTCGCAAATCGGGCAATCGAGCGGGTGGTTGATGAGCAGAAACTCCATCACCCCTTCACGTGCCTTTTTGACCATTGGCGTATCGGTACGGATGATCTGACCTTCCGTGGCTGGCAGTGCACATGATGCCTGTGGCTTTGGCGGACCGGGGGCAACCTCGACCAAACACATGCGGCAATTGCCGGCGATGGACAGACGTTCATGATAGCAAAAGCGCGGAATTTCCTTCCCCGCCATCTCACACGCCTGCAACACAGTCGCGCCTGCAGGGACTTCGAGTTCTAATCCGTCTACGGTGACTTTAGGCATGTTTACTCCGCCGCCTCCAGCATATTGTCGCCCTTGGCGTCGTTAATCCGGCGCTCCATCTCTGGGCGGAAATGCTTGATCAGCCCCTGGATCGGCCAAGCCGCAGCATCGCCCAGCGCGCAGATGGTGTGACCTTCGACCTGTTTCGTCACATCGTATAATGTGTCGATGTCGCCAATGTCGGCATCGCCGGTGCGCATCTTTTCCATCACGCGCCACATCCATCCTGTGCCTTCACGGCACGGTGTGCACTGGCCACAGCTTTCATGCTTGTAAAAATATGAAAGTCGCGAAATCGCGCGTACAATGTCGGTGGACTTGTCCATAACGATGACCGCGGCTGTGCCGAGGCCAGAGCCGACTTCTTTACAGCCGTCAAAATCCATCGGCACATCCATCATCATCGCTGCAGGGACCAATGGCACCGATGAACCGCCGGGAATGACAGCCAAAAGATTGTCCCAACCACCTCTTATACCGCCGCAATGCTTCTCAATAAGTTCGCGGAAGGGAATGCCCATTTCTTCTTCGACAACGCATGGTTTTTCAACATGGCCGGAGATTTGAAACAGCTTTGTGCCGTGATTGTTTTCGCGACCAAAGCTTTTGAACCAAGCTGCGCCGCGCCGCAGGATCGTTGGCACGACCGCAATGCTTTCGACATTGTTGACCGTCGTCGGACAGCCATATAACCCTGCACCTGCTGGGAATGGCGGTTTAAGGCGGGGTTGCCCTTTTTTGCCTTCTAGGCTTTCAATCATCGCGGTTTCTTCACCGCAAATATAGGCGCCAGCGCCACGATGGACGAAGACGTCAAAGTCATAACCAGACTTTGCTGCGTTCTTGCCCAACAAGCCTGCGGAATAGGCCTCCGCAACCGCCTTTTCGAGCACTTTGGCTTCAAAAATATACTCGCCGCGAATATAGATATAGGCTGCACGCGCGCGCATCGCGAAACCGGCAATCAAAGCGCCTTCAATCAACTTATGCGGGTCATGACGAATGATCTCGCGATCCTTGCATGAACCGGGCTCGGATTCATCGGCGTTAATAACGAGGAAATTCGGTCGCTCTGGCGTCGGCGATTTGGGCATGAAGCTCCACTTCATTCCCGTCGGGAAGCCTGCTCCACCACGACCACGCAGGCCGGAAGCTTTGACTTCCTCAATAATCGCATCCTGCCCGATCTTCATCAGGTTAGCAGTCTTGTCCCAATCACCGCGTTTCTGCGCCGCTTTCAGGGCAAAGTCCTGATAGCCGTATAGATTGGTAAAAATGCGGTCTTTGTCAGCGAGCATCAGCCCAAACCTCCAAGAAAAAACCAAGCTGCTCCAGCGATGAGCAAACCAATGACGGCGAGCTTAATGACGCCCTTGAGCAATTTCCACGCGACGAACGCTGCGATGAGGATGCCAATGAGGGGAAGAAATTCCATTAGATCCACCCCCCAAGCGCACCAAAACTCGCCACGTCGCAACAGCGAAGGCTGGTGCATATCTCGCCTGTCGTTCGTGACTTAGAGAGGTAATGGGCCCCAGCCTGCGCTGGGGCGGCGGAGTTGGATGCGGCAGAGGCGAACATCAATATTCCCCCCGATAGTCATGGTTTTTGTCAACCATCGCATGCAGGGTCGTTGCGCCACCATAAGGTTCTACCGTGTGACGCCCTGGCAATTGTGTTCCAATTTTCGGTTGCTTGCCCTCAGCCAAGTCGTTGAGGATCGCGGTCATGCTGCCATAATCCAGATCTTCGTAATTATCGTCGTTGATCTGAACCATCGGTGCAGACGCGCAATTGCCCATGCACTCCACCTCGTTCAGCGTGAACAGGCCGTCGGGTGTTGTAGCACCTTTCACAAGGCCACGCTTCTTGCACGCGGCAATGATATCATCCGACCCGCGCAACATGCATGGCGTCGTCCCGCACACTTGCACATGATAGCGGCCCACGGGCGCGAGATTGTACATGGTGTAGAAGGTTGCGACTTCATAAGTGCGCATATAGGGCATGCCGAGGTAGCTCGCGACATATTCGATTACCGGCACTGGCAACCAACCCTGTGTCTGTGTTTCTTCGCCGACCTGACGCTGCGCCAAGTCCAGCAACGCCATCACCGCCGATTGCTGACGTCCGGCGGGGTAGCGACCGACATACATCTCGGCCTTTGCTTTATACTCAGGTGAAAAGGCAAAGCTGCCCCATTTGGCGCGGGCTTCTGCCTCATCCGGGATGTTTACTGCGTCAGCCATGTGCTTCTTTCCGTCCCCAAATCCGCCCGA
>CAIPUN010000155.1 GCA_903868245.1 uncultured Sphingomonadales bacterium
AGCACGTCAGGTGGGCACCGTGTGATCTGGACCTTAAGGTTTCCCAAACGGCCCAGGCAGGGACAGCTCCCTTAGATCGATAATCGCCTCAGGGATGTTCTCATCAGTTCGTGCCGGACAGTTCCGCCAATAACCAATATAAGCCACTTACGTTAATTCTCAAGCCTTAGCGCCAGATTTTCCAATCGGGTCGCAAGGCCCTCTAAGGCATCGGCGGATTGCACCATTGCCGCGGCGGGCTCAGGCCTATCAACAGTCCCTTTGCCGCCTGTGTCATGTAGCTTGTCGGCGAGCAAGAGCGCCGAAAACAGCAATATGCGCGTTTCTGTTAGGCCACGCGAGCCGCCAGCCACTTGTTCTGCAATTGTGTCCACCATGGCTCCGAGTTCCAGCAAACGCTGTTCTTCTCCGGCGTTACAGGCGACGAAATAGTCGCGACCAGCAATAGATAATTTAACGTCAGGCATCAGCGTGCACCCGCCAAAATCTTGTCCAAATCTCGAAGAGCAATATGTGTTTCGGATTTTAGTTTTTCATGCCGTTCGGCAAGGTCGTTATTGCCAGTTGGTCCGGGCGAGGTCGCCGATTTTTCGATGCGGGACAAAGCGCGCTCAATACGGCCGATTGCCACAATAAATCTTTGTTCTATCATGGGTTAATTTCCTTTGCTGAGGAAGCTTAGCAGAGACGATGCCGTATGCAAATGTGCGAACGCAATTATATCTACAAATTCATGGGGAAAAGCACCCTCCCTCACTTGACGCTTTGCGCTTGCATCCGCAAGGGTTCGGGCCATCGATTCGGCGGCACTGCACAAATAAATGTGCTCCGTCACCCGCTCCCGCTTGGGAGTGATAAGTGGGGAAAAGAACATGACCGTTAGTGACCAGCAAATGGCCAATGCAATTCGGGCACTGGCCATGGATGCTGTGCAGGCCGCAAATAGCGGGCATCCTGGAATGCCAATGGGCATGGCCGATGTTGCAACAGTGCTCTACTCCAAATTTCTGAAATTCGACCCAAAGGCGCCCGATTGGGCCGACCGCGACCGGTTTGTTTTGTCCGCTGGCCATGGTTCGATGTTCGCTTATGCGACCTTGTATCTAACTGGCTATGAAAGCCCAACCATCGACGATATCCGCAATTTCCGTCAATTGGGCAGCCCATGTGCAGGGCATCCTGAAAATTTCTTGATCGACGGTATTGAATGCACCACGGGTCCATTGGGACAGGGCTTGGCTATGGCCGTCGGCATGGCGATGGCGGAACGGCATTTGAATGCTCGCTTTGGTGATGATTTGGTCGATCACCGCACTTGGGTTGTGGCTGGTGATGGTTGCTTGATGGAGGGCATTAACCATGAAGCCGTTGGTCTTGCCGGGCATCTCGGCTTGGGCCGATTGATTGTATTCTGGGACGACAACCGCATCACCATTGACGGTTCAACCGACCTTTCCACCAGCGAAGATATCGCCGGACGGTATTTGGCCAGTGGCTGGCATGTTGAATCTTGCGATGGACATGATTTCAATGATATAGAGCGCGCAATTAAGTCGGCGTTGGCAGATAGCCGGCCCTCTTTAATTGCCTGTCGCACTTTAATTGGTAAGGGTTCACCTAATAAAGAAGGCACCAAAGCGCCCCATGGAAGCCCGCTTGGTGCTGACGAAATTGTTGCGACGCGTGCAGCAATAGATTGGCCATATCCTGCATTCGAAATTCCGGATGATATTCTTGGAGCATGGCGTGCAACGGGCAATCCAGGGGCAGCGGCGCATGTGGCTTGGAAATCTAGGCTCACGGCTTCGGCTAAGGGTAGCGCGTTCACAGCAGCCATGGCTGGTGAACCAAGCGGTGCATGGCTGAAGCCGCATCTAGAAAGCTTGATTGCCGCACCGCAGAAAATTGCGACGCGAAAGGCATCCGAAATAGCGCTAACTGCAGCAACAGCGGCTATATCTGAGCTATTAGGTGGGTCTGCGGATTTGACCGGCTCTAACTTCACGCGCACGGCGTCTACCAACACATTAGATAAAAACGACTATTCGGGGCGCTATGTCAATTATGGCATACGCGAATTTGGGATGGCCGCGGCGATGAATGGCATGGCACTGCATGGTGGCATTATCCCTTATGGCGGTACATTCCTGATCTTCTCGGATTATTGCCGTGCTGCAATTCGCTTGTCCGCATTACAAGAAACGCGCGTCATTTACGTTATGACTCACGATTCCATAGGCGTTGGCGAAGATGGTCCGACGCATCAACCGATTGAACAAATCATGTCGATGCGCCTGATCCCCAATTTGGATGTGTATCGGCCTTGCGATACGATTGAGACCGCTGAATGCTGGGCCTTGGCGATTGAAAGCGCATCCACGCCGTCGGTACTGGCGCTTTCTCGTCAAAATCTGCCACAACTGCGCACGGATATTAGCGAGAATTTCTCCGCCAGGGGCGCATATAAATTACGTGCCGCAACCGCCGCGCGCAAAGTGATTCTTGTCGCGACCGGCTCCGAAGTCGAGATTGCGACTGTGGTAGCGGAAAAGCTTGAAGCCCAAGGTATCGGCGCGGACGTGGTCTCGATGCCAAGCTGGGAGCGGTTTGACGTACAACCCGCATCTTATAAATCGGAACTGTTACCCGTGGATACGCTACGCGTTTCTATCGAGGCAGGCACAACCATGGGTTGGGAACGTTATGTCGGCGATGGACTTCGTATCGGTATAGACAGCTTTGGCGCTTCTGCACCCATTGACGCGCTGTACGAACATTTTGGCCTTACAGCTGATAAAATCACCCCGCAAATTGTCGCCCGTTTGGGCTGATAGGAGCAGTTATGACAGTGAAAGTAGCAATTAATGGTTTTGGTCGTATCGGCCGTTTGGTCGCCCGCGCCATTTTGGAACGGGATGACCATGATCTGGAACTGGTCGCGATTAACGATCTTGCCCCAGCCAAGGCAAATGCCCTGTTGTTCAAACGCGACAGCGTTCACGGCCCGTTCCCGGGCACTGTTGAAGCCGATGGTAATGACATCATCGTCAACGGTAAGCGTATTCATGTGACGGCAGAGCGTGATCCGGCCAATTTGCCGCACGCGGCCAATAATGTTGATATTGCCCTGGAATGCACCGGTTTCTTTACCGACCGCGTTAGCGCTGAAAAGCATCTCGCGGCAGGCGCAAAGCGCGTGCTGATTTCCGCGCCGGGGAAGAATGTAGATAAAACCGTTGTTTATGGCGTCAACCATGATGTTTTGAGCGCGGCCGATATTATTGTGTCAAACGCAAGCTGCACCACCAACTGCCTGGCGCCCATGGCGAAGGTTTTGAACGATGCCATCGGTATCGAGCGCGGGTTGATGACCACGATCCACAGCTACACCAATGATCAAAAGATCTTAGACCAAATCCACGATGACATGCGCCGCGCGCGTGCCGCGGGCATGTCGATGATCCCAACCACCACAGGTGCAGCACGTGCTGTTGGCGAAGTGATGCCAGAGCTGAAGGGCAAGCTTGACGGTTCTGCCATCCGCGTACCGACGCCAAATGTCAGCATCGTCGACCTGACCTTCACGCCAAAGCGCGACACGAGCATCGACGAAGTCAACGCTCTCTTGAAAGCGGCATCGCAAGGCGCACTGAAAGGCGTGTTGGCCTATTCGGATGAGCCCTTGGTCTCCATCGATTATAACCATTGCCCAGCAAGTTCGACGATCGACAGCTTGGAAACCGCCGTTATCGACGGCAAGCTTGTGCGCGTATTGAGCTGGTATGACAATGAATGGGGCTTCTCCAACCGCATGGTTGATACCGCCGGTGTCATTGGCAAGTTTCTGTAAGGATTAATTAATGGCATTCCGCACGCTCGACGATCTCGGCGATATTAAGGGCAAACGTGCCTTAGTGCGCGTTGACCTGAACGTGCCCATGGCCGACGGGCGTGTGACTGATGAAACGCGCATGCGGGCGTTGTTGCCGACGGTGCTGGAACTGGCGGATAAGGGTGCTAAGGTCCTTTTACTCGCTCATTTCGGGCGTCCCAAGGGCGCAAAGCATAGTGAAATGTCAGTGTCGATGGTCCTCGATGCCTTGCAAGACGTGCTTGGCCGCGAGATTATGTTCGTACCCGAAATAGCGGGCGACGTTGTTGCGCAATCTGTCAGTATATTGGCAGATGGTGATATCGCGCTGCTGGAGAACACGCGTTTCTGGCCGGGTGAAGAAAAAAATGACCCTGATCTCGCGCGCGCTGTGGCTGCCAATGGCGATTTCTACGTAAACGATGCCTTTTCAGCGGCGCATCGTGCGCATATGTCCACCGAAGGTCTAGCGCATGTCCTGCCAGCTTATGCTGGCCGTGCAATGGAGGCCGAATTGAAAGCGTTACAGGCTGCGTTGGGAGCACCTGAACATCCTGTGGCGGCTGTCGTCGGCGGGGCAAAGGTTTCGACTAAGCTCGACGTGCTGAACAATTTGGTCAAGCAGGTTGACCATCTGATTATTGGCGGCGGCATGGCCAACACCTTTTTGGCTGCGCGGGGTGTCGATATAGGCAAGTCCTTGTGTGAGCATGATCTAGCGGATCAGGCTAATGCCATTATGGATGTAGCGGACGCGGCAGGCTGCACCGTGCATCTGCCCTATGACGTCGTGACGTCGGTCGAATTCCGCGCAAACCCGCCAATCCGGACGGTCAATGTGCATGAGGTCGCTGCTGATGAAATGATCCTAGATGTCGGCCCTGCCGCGGTTGAGGCATTGGCCGATGTTTTGAAAAATTGCCGCACATTGGTATGGAACGGGCCACTGGGTGCTTTTGAGATAGAACCATTTGATGCTGCAACGGTCTCATTGGCGCGGACTGCGGCTGCCCTGACCCGGGAAGGGTCTTTGGTGTCGGTTGCAGGGGGCGGTGACACCGTCGCTGCTTTGGCCCATGCGGGTGTGACTGATGATTTTACATTTGTCTCGACCGCGGGTGGCGCTTTCCTCGAATGGATGGAAGGCAAGCCGTTACCTGGGGTCGATGCTTTGAATGTCGCTTAAACCTGCGGGGCAGTGCCCCGTTTTTTTTCAATTGCCAATGCATACGTATGCAAGGCCAGTAGATAGGATGCCAATGATGAATTATGCCGAAATGCTTGCAAAAGTATCCACTGCCTCGGGCTTTATTGCTGCACTCGATCAGAGCGGCGGTTCAACGCCCAAAGCGCTGAAGGGATATGGCATACAGGAAGATGCCTACACAACCGAAGAAGAGATGTTTGGCCTTATCCACGACATGCGCGCAAGGATCATTACCGCACACAGCTTTTCCGGCGATAAGGTGTTGGGCGCGATATTGTTCGAACGTACAATGGACGGCGAAGCAGGCGGCAAGCCAGTACCTACGGCATTGCAAGACCGCGGTGTTGTGCCGTTCCTTAAGGTGGACAAGGGCCTTGAGGATGAGGCGGACGGCGTACAGTTGATGAAGCCGATGCCAGACCTGGATGCGCTGCTTCAACGCGCCAAGGCGAAGGGCGTATTTGGTACAAAAAAGCGTTCGGTGATCAATCAAGCGTCATCATCGGGTATTGCTGCCATCGTGAAACAGCAATTCGATGTGGCCGAACAAATCCTTGCTGCGGGATTGATGCCGATTATCGAGCCTGAGGTGAACATCAAGAGCGCGGACCGCGCACAGAGTGACGTCATCCTGCGCGATGAAATTTTGAAAGCGCTAGATAATGTTTCGGCTGACCACAAGGTGATGTTGAAGCTTTCAATTCCCTCGCAGGCGGGCACATTTGACGTCCTCATCAATCACCCGCGCGTGTTGCGCGTTGTTGCGCTTTCCGGTGGCTTTGCTCGTCCGGAGGCTTGCGCTGAACTCGCCAAGAATAAGGGCATGATTGCCAGCTTCTCACGCGCTTTGTTGGAAGATTTGCGTCACCAGATGACGGTTGAGGAATTTGATGCCGCACTTTCCAGTGCTATTGACGAAATTCATGCGGCGTCCGCTACCTAAGCTTGGAAAGGGGTTGGCGGCTAAGGGGCAGGCCCCTCTTGCGCAAGATGTTTGCCGCCAGCCCAAAGCCTCGCTAATGGACGCGGCATGAAAGAATTTCCGTGCCAATTATATCTAATCTCACCGCTTGATGTAGGCGGCGATTTTCCAGACCGGCTTGAGGCTGCCTTGTCCGCTGGTTCGGTCGCGGCGTTCCAGTTTAGGGTCAAAGAACTGGATCAGCATGAGGCAGCGGCCCTCGCGGAGCCATTGCAGGCTATTTGCGCCGCGTATGACGTTGCATTTATCGTGAATGACAGTGTCGCTTTGGCCAAGCGGTTGAAAGCCGACGGCGTGCATCTAGGGCAGGGCGATGGTGACGTGCGTGAGGCACGAGATCAGCTTGGTAGCGATGCACAGATTGGTGTCACTTGTCACAACAGCCGTCATCTCGCGATGGAGGCTGCCGAGGCTGGGGCCGATTATGTGGCCTTTGGCGCTTTTTACCCGACAGTGACGAAGGCAGTTGAGCATGTCGCTGAACTCGACACATTACAAAAATGGTCGCTGGTGACCGAAGTTCCCTGCGTTGCCATTGGCGGTATTACGCCAGACAATGCCAAGCCATTAATCGATGCCGGCGCAGATTTCATAGCTGTCAGCGGCGCGGTGTGGAACCATCCGCACGGCCCCGCAGATGCGGTAAAGGCGTTCAACGCACTGCTTGCCTAATCGCGTCGTCATCGTTAAAGGCCGCGACTATCGGCACGCTTTTGCGTGCCTGCTCTTTCCATCTGTCAAGCGAGTGAACTCATGAAAATCAACGCGGTTGAAATCAAGCCGGGTAACATATTGGAATATGAAGGTGGCCTGTGGCGTGTCGTAAAGACCGCGCATACCCAACCGGGTAAAGGCGGCGCATATATGCAAGTTGAGCTCAAAAATCTGCGCGATGGCCGTAAGAACAATATCCGTTTCCGTTCCGCGGAAAGCGTCGAAAAAGTGCGCCTTGACCAAAAAGATTTCCAGTTTCTCTATGCTGAGGGCGATAATCTGGTGTTCATGGACAAGGAAACCTATGATCAGGTGACTTTGCCTACCGACCTTCTCGGTGATGCGGCCGCTTTCCTTCAGGATGGTATGGATGTTGTCATGGAAATGTATGATGACGAGGCGCTCTCCGTCGCGTTACCAGACCAAATCGAGGCGACGATTGTCGAAGCAGACGCTGTGGTAAAAGGCCAGACGGCGTCATCCAGCTACAAGCCTGCAATTCTTGACAATGGCGTGCGCGTTATGGTGCCACCTTTCATCAGTGCCGGCACGCGGATTGTGGTTGATGTGTACGAACGGGAATATGTTCGGAAGGCAGATTAATGCCAGCGTTAACCGGTCTACTGACCATTATGGAAAAAGCGGCCCGTAAAGCGGGCGGCAAGCTTCGCCGCGATTTTGGTGAGATAGAGCATTTGCAGGTTTCGCAAAAGGGGCCCGCAGATTTCGTTTCGAAAGCTGACGAGCGCGCTGAAGACACGATTTTCCGTGAGCTCGAAATCGCACGTCCCGATTGGGGTTTCCTGATGGAAGAAGGTGGCGAGATTGCTGGAGCCGAGGGTAAGCCAAGGTTCATCGTCGATCCACTCGATGGAACGAGCAACTTCCTACATGGTATCCCGCATTTCGCGATTTCAATTGCCGTGCAGGATCCCAAGCCTGATGGTTCTGGCTGGGGTGATATTTTTGCAGGCCTCGTTTATAACCCGATCACGGACGAGAGCTTCTGGGCCGAACGCGGCAAGGGGGCTTGGCTTGGTAACCGCCGCTTGCGGGTTTCTGCACGCCGTCAGCTTAATGAGGCGCTGATTGCTACGGGCACGCCGTATAAGGGCCATGGCGATTTTGAAGAATGGGCCAAGATTTTTGGTGCTATAGGACCTTCGGTATCGGGTATCCGGCGATTTGGTGCGGCAAGCCTTGATCTCGCATGGTTGGCCGCTGGCCGATATGATGGCTTCTGGGAAAGTGATCTATCTCCGTGGGATACGGCTGCTGGCTGCTTGCTCGTGCGCGAAGCTGGTGGCTTTGTAACCGACTATCGGGGACGCAGTCCACATATCGCAGATGCACAGGTTTTGGCGGCAAACGACATATTACATAGCAAGCTGCATAAGCTGTTGGTTGGCGCCATAAAATAATCGTCGAAAATGCGAGAAAAAATGCCGATTCTTGGCCTTGCAGGTCTGGACTCTTCTGCCTAAAAGCGCCGCAACTTACGGGGTTTCGGAAACGAGTCTGATATGACTGATTTGTCGCAATATTTGCCCATACTGCTTTTCTTGGTGATAGCGCTCGCATTGTCGTCGGCATTTGTGTTTTTGCCCATGGGTGTCTCGCGACTGACGGGTTCGCACAAACCCACCGAGGCAAAACTCACCGAGTATGAGTGCGGTTTTCCAGCGTTCGAAGATTCGCGAAGCCAATTTGATGTCCGTTTTTATCTCGTTGCAATTTTGTTTATCATTTTCGATCTTGAAGCGGCCTTTTTATTCCCATGGGCGGTCAGCCTAGGTGAAACAGGCTGGATCGGTTGGGGCACTATGATGCTGTTCCTTTTCGAATTGGTCATCGGGTTTATCTATGCATGGAAAGTGGGAGCACTCGAATGGGAGTAATCACACCATCACTGTCTGACGTGCAAGCGCCGGATACTGCGTTTTTCAAGGATATTGAAAGCGAGGTGAACGACAAAGGTTTTGTTGTCTCATCTACCGAAGATCTGTTTAATTGGGCGCGTACGGGTTCATTATGGCCAATGACCTTTGGGCTGGCATGTTGTGCGGTGGAAATGATTCATGGTTATATGCCGCGTTACGATTTTGAACGCTTTGGCATTGCGCCACGCGCGTCACCGCGTCAGTCGGACGTGATGATTGTCGCAGGCACGCTTTGCAACAAAATGGCGCCTGCACTGCGCAAGGTTTATGACCAGATGTCTGAACCCAAATATGTCATATCGATGGGAAGCTGCGCCAATGGCGGTGGCTATTATCATTATAGCTATAGCGTCGTGCGTGGTTGCGACCGCGTTGTGCCTGTAGACATTTATGTACCCGGATGCCCGCCTACCGCTGAAGCCTTGCTCTACGGTATTATGCAACTGCAGCGTAAAATCCGCCGGACAGGGACGATCGAACGGTGAGCCACTCTGCACCCCACATCCAAACGCCTGATGGCACTGTAAAGGCGATCTTAAAAGCGCTTGGTAAGTATCTTGTTTCTATTGAAGAAACTAATCACGAAGTTGCTGTGCACATTCACCGCGATGCTTTGGTTGAATGCATGATCCGGTTGCGTGATGATTGCGAATATCAGCAGCTCATGGAAATCGCTGGCGTAGACTGGCCCGAACGCGATCCGCGTTTTGAGATTGTCTATTGCCTGCTGAGCCTTACCAAAAACCACCGTATTCGCGTGCATTTGACCACAAATGACGATGAGCCTGTGCCATCGGTCACCGGCATCTGGCCAGTGGCCGGATGGTTGGAGCGTGAAGTGTTTGATATGTATGGCGTATTATTCTCCGGCAACGCGGATTTGCGGCGCATATTGACTGATTACGGGTTCTCGGGGCATCCGCAGCGTAAGGACTTCCCGCTGTCCGGATATGTTGAATTGCGCTATTCAGAAGAAGAAAAGCGCGTGAAATATGAGCCAGTGCAATTGGCGCAGGATTTCCGCAATTTCGACTTCTTGAGCCCATGGGAAGGCGCAGATTATGTCCTGCCGGGCGATGAGAAGTCCAATGAGGTTGCAACGCAGCAGGCAACGCCCAAAACGACCGATGTCGCAAAACAGACTGGCGCAGGCAAGGATGCTAATAAAGAAGCGGTCAAGCGCACGGTCCGCAAGCCAAAGGTGACGGGGGATAAGGCATGAGCATGCAACAAGATCTCGCGCCAACCACTGGCGATGAAGTCATCCAGAATTACACGATTAACTTCGGACCACAGCACCCCGCAGCGCATGGTGTTTTACGTCTGGTGATGGAGTTGGACGGTGAGATCGTCGAGCGGCTTGATCCGCATATCGGCCTTTTGCACCGCGGCACCGAAAAGCTGATCGAATATAAAACCTATTTGCAGGCTTTGCCGTATTTCGATCGGTTGGATTACGCATCACCCATGGCGATGGAGCACAGCTATGTGCTCGCCGTCGAGAAGCTTTTGGATTTGGAAGTGCCGCTGCGTGCGCAATATCTGCGGGTATTGTTCGCTGAACTGACGCGTATCAAGAATCATACGCTAAACATCGCGCACCACATTATCGATGTTGGCGCAATGACGCCGCCATTATGGTTGTATGAAATCCGCGAAGACATCATGGCTTTTTATGAGCGTGCAAGCGGCGCGCGTATGCACGCGGCATGGTTCCGCCCCGGCGGTGTGCATCAAGATGTGCCGTTGAAACTTTTAACCGACATTGCCGAATGGCTTGATGACCGCATGCCGCGCTTATTCGAGGATGCGATGTCGTTGGTGGTCGACAACCGTATTTTTAAGCAACGTAATGTCGACATTGCGATTGTTTCAAAAGAAGACGCTATCAAATGGGGCTTTTCCGGCCCGATGATCCGTGGCGCAGGTATCCCGTGGGATATCCGCAAGAGCCAACCCTATGACGTCTACGACCGCATGGAATTTGACATCCCCGTCGGAACTCGCGGCGATTGCTATGACCGTTTCATGGTCCGCGTCGAAGAAGTGCGTCAATCGGTCCGCATCATGAAGCAGTGTCTGCAACAGATGCCCGATGGTCCGGTATGCAGCGATGACCGCAAAGTCGCGCCGCCCAAGCGCGCCGAAATGAAGCAATCGATGGAAGCATTGATCCATCACTTCAAATTGTACACCGAAGGCTTTAAAGTGCCTGCAGGCAGTGTTTATGTGGCCACGGAGAGCCCGAAGGGTGAGTTCGGCGTGTATCTGGTCGCAGACGGCAGCAATAGACCTTATCGTTGCAAAATACGCCCGACGGCCTTTTCGCATCTGCAAGCGATGGATTTCATGAGCCGTGGACACATGCTGGCCGATACGACCGCTATCTTAGGTGCGCTCGACATCGTGTTCGGGGAGTGTGACCGCTGATGACACGCGAGCTTATGTTTTTGGCATCGGCTGCGTTTGGTTCGGTCGCGTTGGTCGCGGCCTATCTTTATTTGTTTCATGCCGAGGTGTCGGTAAAGGAAGTGGGTTCGACCGCTGCAGCCATGATGTTTGGCGCATATATCGGGCGGATTTGGGGACGGAAAGAAGCACATGGCTGACGCAGTAAACATCCCGGATGAGGCAGAATCCCGCGCCAAATGGGGCAGTTTTGCCTTTTTACCTGAGTATAAAGCAAAGGCCGAGATGTATGTC
>CAIPUN010000156.1 GCA_903868245.1 uncultured Sphingomonadales bacterium
CATTATCCCGATGAGGAGCGCGAGGCGGGGCGGGCATTGCGGCGCACGCCATGCTATGACCGGATGAAGGCACTTGGCGGGGTGTTTGGCAGTGTGTTTGGCTGGGAACGCCCCAATTGGTTTGCACCCGCTGGCTATAGCTTAAGCGAAGCCGATCTCGACAAGCCCGATGTGTTGTTGAATGACAATCATCCCGTTGTACCCGGCGAACCCGTCCGTGAAAAATGGTCTTTCCGCCGCTCCAATTATTTCGAACATGTCGGCAATGAATGCCTGCACGTGACGAAGCATGTCGGCATTCAGGATATGAGCGCCTTTGCCAAATGCGAGATATCGGGGCCAGGTGCGGAAAGCTGGCTGGATGAATTATTGACCAACGCTGTACCGAAAAAGGTCGGACGTGTGACCTTGTCTTATCTGCTCACGCACAAGGGCGGCGTGCGCAGTGAATTCACCGTGTATAAGGCCGCGCCGCAGCGTTATTATCTGGTGTCGGCAGGGGCATATGAGCGGCACGACCATGACTATCTGAAAAAGGCGATGCCAAAGGATGGTTCAGTCAATTTCGAACGGCTGACAACGTCCATGGGCGTGCTGGTGCTTGCTGGTCCACGGTCACGCGACGTGCTGGCAAAGCTGACTGGCACGGATTTATCAAACGAGGCCTTCCCATGGCTGACAGGTAAGAAAATGAGCATTGGCCTCGCGCAAGTCGACGCGTTGCGGGTGAACTTCATTGGCGAGCTGGGTTGGGAAATCCACCATCCGATTGAAATGCAGAATTATATTTTCGACAAATTGATGGAGGCTGGCGCCGAATTCGACATAAAGCCATTTGGCATCCGCGCGATGACGTCGATGGCGCTGGAGAAAAGTTACAAGCTTATCCCGCGCGAATTGTCGGTTGAATATTCTGCGTATGAAAGTGGTTTGGACCGTTTCATCAGCCTGAAGAAACCCACCTTTTTCGGACGCGAAGCGTTGCTTGCATGGAAAGAAAGCGGCAGCGCGAACCAGTTGGTCACGATGGAGGTGCATGATGTTACCGATGCTGATGCGCGCGGGTCGGAGCCGATTTATCATGGAGAAGACATTGTTGGCCGCGTGACATCGGGTGGCTATGGCTGGCGCGTCGGTAAATCACTTGCGCTTGCAATGGTCCGGCCGGATTTGGCAGTGCCGGGCGCGGCATTGGAAATCGTGATTTTGGGCGTTCGCCATAAAGCCACGATCATTACCGATTCACCCTTCGATCCTGATAACATGGCACTTAGGAGCTAAACCCGTGTCGCACTTCGCACCGATTGCTAATTGGCTTTCCAATGACCGAACAGGCTACACACTGCCGCGTGGCTTGTATGTCAGTGATGAAGCATTCGCATTTGACACGCAGGTCATGCTCAAATCGGTCTGGTTATATGCCTGCACCGTCGCCCATGTGAAAAATCCGGGTGATTATTTTGTGTTCGAACTGGCGGATAACTCCATCATCATCGTGCGTGGACGTGACAATGAGGTCCGGGCATTTTGGAACAGTTGTCGGCATCGTGGGGCCAAAATCTGCCTCGAGCAGCGGGGTCGTGCGCCACGTTTAATGTGTCCTTATCATCAATGGACATATGGTCTGGATGGGCAATTGTTGGCCGCACGCAGCATGGCAGAGGATTTTGATAAGTCTGACCATGGTCTTTCGCCGGTTGCGCTGGAAAATGTTGGCGGGCTGATTTTCATCTGCTTGAACGACAATCCGCCGCCGATTGATCGTGTAAAGGCAGATATTGCCGATCAAATCGCTATGTATGACCTCGAAAAGCTGAAGGTCGTCGTCCAAGACAATTATGTCGAAGATGCCAATTGGAAGTTGGTTATGGAAAATAACCGCGAATGTTACCATTGTGACGTGGGTCACCCCGAACTGATTAGCGTGCTAGGCACAACAGGCTTCGGCAAAGACGCGCCCGCCGATGATTATCTGGAAGCAAAGCGTGCCGAATGGCAGGCCTTGGGCATTGACCGTGACGTGATAGAATTTCCTGATGGCTGGTGGCATCGCGTCGCGCGTTTGGCATTGGCCAACGGCGCGGTGACACAATCGATTGATGGCAAGCTTGCCTGCCAGAAACTCATTGGGCCATTTACACAGCCTGAAACTTCCAGCCTTTCCGTTTGGACCCAGCCCAATAGCTGGCATCATTTCTGTTGCGACCATGTTGTGACATTTTCGCTCACCCCCATTGGGCCTGACAAAACAATGCTGCGGACAAGCTGGCTCGTGCATGAAGACGCGGTTGAGGGGGTCGATTATGATCCCGACCATCTTGCGGCATTATGGCGTAAAACCAATGAACAAGACGGGCACTTTTCTGCGATTAACCATCGCGGGATCGCCAATGATGGCTATGTCCAAGGGCCGTATGCGGTCGAGGAAAAGCTGGTTGAGGATTTCAAAGATTTCTATGTCGACCGAGCCAAGGCGGCGTTGAAGGCGGAGACAATATGACGACACTTCCCATATCAGGCTCGATAAAGATAACTGGCGATGGCTGGAAGCCCGGCAAGCGGTCCGGTGAGACGAACCTTGCGCTTATCGATGACCCGCGCGGGTACCGCACGATGGTGACGAAAATTGCCCCCAGCCCCTTGGGGGAGATGCACGCACATGACGAGATTGAGCAAATCTACGTCATGGAAGGTGATTTTTTTGATGATGATGCTAGCTATGGGCCAGGTGATTTCCTCCTGCGCATGCCAGGTACGATGCATCGGGCAGGCAGCAAAAACGGCTGTACGATGCTCATCGTTTATGCCCCTTTGGTTGCGGAGGCCGCATGACCCGCTTCAGCGCTTTAAGCCTATTTACGAAAGCGTTTGGTGGGCATCAAAATTGGCCTGAGCAATGGCCCGATGCTGCGCCTAAGCCGGCTTATGATGCGATCATCGTCGGCGGTGGCGGGCATGGTCTTGGTGC
>CAIPUN010000157.1 GCA_903868245.1 uncultured Sphingomonadales bacterium
ACCGACGAAGCACGGTTGCTGTGCTTTGATGAAATGGTTGTGAACAATATGGCGGACGCAGCGATCATGTCGCGGCTCTTTTCCGGCCTGATTGCCGCGGGGGTTACCGTTGTGACCACGTCGAACCGCCGCCCTGATGATTTGTATAAGGATGGCTTGAACCGGCAATTGTTTCTGCCTTTCATCGATTTGGTGAAGAAGAGCCTTGATGTTATCGCGCTGGATGGCCCAACCGATTACCGACGCGATCGATTGGGCAGCGCAAAGATCTGGCTTGTACCCAATGGCTCTGCGGCAACAGCAGCCTTGTCTGAAACTTTTTTCCGGATGACCGATTATCCACCCGAAGACCGCGGCAATGTGCCAACCTTGGAGATGGACGTTGGTGGCGGACGCATGTTGCATGTGCCCAAGGCGCTAAAAGGCGTGGCCGTTTTTTCATTCAAGCGCTTATGCGCAGAAGCACGTGGTGCGGCGGATTATCTTGCCATTGCGCGGCGTTTCCATACCGTCATCATGGTCGGGATACCTGTTTTGGGACCGCATAATCGAAATGAAGCCGCCCGTTTTGTGACATTGATCGATGCGTTGTACGAATATCGTGTGAAGTTTTTAGCGAGCGCCGATGCGGAGCCAGACCATTTATACCCGCAAGGCGATGGGCGGTTTGAGTTTGATCGCACCGTATCCCGCCTGATGGAAATGCAGTCTGAGGATTATCTGGCGGAAGGGCATGGCCCGCGTTAGCATGCCCCAAAAGGGAGAGATATGATGCGACGGATGACTTTTTTAATTGCTGGCTTGTTGGCTCTCACAGGAGCTGCAAACGCACAGGCATCGAATCCAAGGCATGCCGCCGAACGTGATCTGTTTGCAAAAATTGTCGAAATTCCGACGGTTGAGGGGCAAACCACTGAATTCAAAAAACTGACTAGCCTGTTAAAGTCTGAATTCCGCAAAGCTGGTATCACTAATGTCATCGTCAAAGATCACGATAATACCCAGACATTGATCGCGCGTTGGCCCTCTCCCAAGCCTTCGGGGAAAAAGCCCATCCTGCTGATGGCGCATATGGACGTCGTTGCGGCCAAGGCAAGCGATTGGAAATATCCTCCGTTCCAGTTCCGCGAAGAAGGTGGCTATTATCTAGGTCGCGGTTCGAATGATAATAAGGCCGCACTGACGGGGATTGTCCTTGCACTACAATATTTGCGTGCGGAAAAGTTTACTCCGACGCGCGATATTGTCGTTCTGTTTACCGGTGACGAGGAAACCACTGGTAACGGTGCGCGGCGGGCGGCAAATGAATGGCGCGACCTGATTGACGCCGAATATGCATTAAATGGTGATGCTGGTGGCGGCACGGTATTCCCCGACGGGCGGGTCGAAGGCTTCGGTATTCAGATTGCCGAAAAAACCTATGCCGACTTTCGCCTGACGGCGGTCAATCGCGGCGGGCACAGCAGTGTGCCGCGCCCCGACAACGCCATCTATGCGCTTGCCAATGCATTGACGGCGGTTGAGCGGCATCGCTTCCCCGCCATGATTAACGACGCCACCCGCGCCAGTTTTGAGGTGCTCGCAAAGGGAGACCGCGGCCAATATGGCGAGTTACTGCGCCGCTTCCTTGCCGACCCGCAGGACCGCGAAACCGCGGACCTGTTAGAAGCAATGGACCCGGGCAGCACGCGTACACGCTGTGTGGCGACCATGCTGTCCGGCGGGCACGCGCCCAACGCTTTACCTCAAAAAGCCGAAGCCAATGTTAACTGCCGTATTTTTCCCGGTGCGAAGATTGAAGACATCCGGCAGCAATTGCAGACCCTATCGGGACCAGACGTGACCGTTTCCGCGGTAGAAGGATCACAAACCCCCGAAACCGCACCATCACCCATGCGCGACGACATACTGCAGGCCTACCGGGCGGCGGTTGCCACACGCTTCCCCAATGCGCCCGTCCTGCCGTTCCAGTCCGCTGGCGCAACCGATGGCGCGTTTTTGCGCGCCGCTGGTATTTCCGTTTATGGTTTTGGCGGCCTATGGGGCATAGTCGGTCAGCAGGAAGGCGCACATGGCTTAGATGAGCGCGTTTGGGCGGAAGGTTTTCACGGCCAAATACCCATTTGGATGGAGATGTTGCGCAGGGTAGCCGGCGACTAGGATTTCATCTTATCGAACTTGTTATGGCATGACGCAAGAACGCCTTATGGTATCCTGAATCGAGTTTAGCAGAGCGAATGTTGTAAATTATTTTCACTCTTAATGCTATTGCGAACTGTTATCACAAAAACCCTTAGCCTTAGGTCTTTATTGGGTTGTTATCCAGGGCGATTCGGCGTAACGCCGCCTTAATTCCGCTATAAAGCCCTAAGGGAAGGACAGTTTTTCATGGCTCGCAAGAAAATTGCACTCATCGGCGCCGGTAACATCGGCGGTACTCTCGCCCATCTCGCAGCATTAAAGGGTCTTGGCGACATCGTCCTTTTCGACGTTGTTGAGGGTATTCCCCAAGGCAAAGCTCTGGATCTGTCCCAATGCGGTCCTGTTGAAGGTTTTGACGCCACAATCACTGGCACAAATGATTATGCAGGCATCGCTGGCGCAGATGTCATCATCGTCACCGCTGGCGTCGCGCGTAAGCCCGGCATGAGCCGCGATGATTTGTTGGGTATTAATTTGAAGGTTATGAAAGCCGTTGGCGAAGGCATCGCAGCTAACGCACCAAATGCATTTGTCATCTGTATCACCAACCCTCTCGACGCGATGGTTTGGGCATTGCGCGAATTTTCCGGCCTTCCGCATCATATGGTGGTTGGCATGGCCGGTGTTCTGGACTCGGCACGTTTCAGCCATTTCCTCGCTGATGAGTTTAACGTGTCGGTCAAGGACGTGACGAGCTTTGTACTGGGCGGCCATGGCGACACGATGGTGCCTGTCATTCAATACTCAACGGTGTCCGGCATTCCTGTGCCTGATCTGATCGCAATGGGCATGTCCACGCAGGAGCGCATCGACGCCATCGTACAACGCACGCGCAGCGGCGGCGGCGAAATTGTTGCCTTGCTAAAAACTGGCTCCGCTTATTACGCGCCGGCCACCAGCGGCATCGCGATGGCAGAGGCCTATCTCTACGACCAAAAGCGCGTCCTTCCTGCGGCGGTCCATTTGACCGGCCAATATGGCGTCGACAATCTGTATGTCGGCGTTCCAGTGATAATTGGCGCAGGCGGCGTTGAAAAAGTCGTCGAAATCGCTTTGGATGACGAAGCCAAATCCAACCTCGCCGTCAGCGTAGATGCGGTGAAGGAGTTGCTGGTGGCATGTAAAGCCATCGACCCGTCGCTGAACTAAGCGAAAACCAAAGATTTCAGGAGACGTTTGTGAGCATCCTAGTCAATAAAAACACCAAAATCATCACGCAGGGCATGACCGGCGCGACGGGTACATTTCATACCGAACAAGCGCTCGCTTATGGATCGCAAATGGTCGGCGGCGTCACCCCTGGCAAGGGCGGAACGACCCATATCGGCCTGCCGATGTTCGATACCGTACTTGAGGCGAAAGAAGTCACGGGCGCAGATGCGTCCGTTGTGTATGTACCACCACCCTTTGCTGCGGACTCGATACTTGAAGCCATTGACGCAGAAATTCCTTTGATCGTCTGCATCACCGAGGGCATTCCGGTACTCGACATGGTTAAGGTAAAGCGCGCGCTTTCAGGCTCTAAATCGCGACTTATCGGTCCAAACTGCCCCGGCGTTCTGACGCCGAACGAATGCAAAATCGGCATTATGCCAGGCAGCATTTTTTCTGCAGGATCAGTGGGCGTTGTATCGCGTTCTGGCACATTGACCTATGAAGCAGTGTTCCAAACCACTGCCGAAGGCCTTGGCCAAACGACTGCGGTCGGCATTGGTGGCGATCCGGTTAACGGCACAAACTTCATCGATTGCCTTGAGCTGTTTCTCGCAGACGATGCCACCAAGTCGATCATCATGATCGGCGAAATCGGCGGCAGCGCAGAAGAAGAAGCTGCACAGTTCCTAATCGACGAAGCCAAAAAGGGCCGCAAAAAGCCAATGGCAGGTTTCATCGCCGGACGTACCGCACCTCCAGGCCGCCGGATGGGCCATGCAGGCGCAATCGTATCGGGCGGCAAAGGCGACGCCGAAAGCAAGATTGCTGCAATGGAGGCCGCGGGCATCCGCGTATCGCCATCGCCATCCTTGCTCGGCAAGACACTGGTTGAGGTATTGAAGGGTTAAGCGGCTACCCTTCGCCGATACGGGGAGGGAAGCCATGCGCAGCAGAATGGTGGGGCACCCGCCAAATAGCGAGAGCTTGAACGCACGTGCCCTTCCATCAGTCTTGCGGACTGCGGCCTCCTCTATGTGGGGAGGATTTGGAGAAGAAAAATGGGCTTAGAAAACCAGGATTTCGAAGTAGAGCGCGGCCCCAGCTGGGAACGTGCCAACTGGCCATTGTCAGCAACTGACGATTTGACGGCATCGCTCGACCCCACGCAAATGGCGGTCGAGGTGAAGGCTGCGGCAAAGGCAGCCGGCAAACCAATGGCAGAGGCCGATGCCGTTGCTGCGGCAAGCGATTCTATTCGCGCCATGATGCTGGTACGCACATACCGTGTGCGCGGGCATCTGGCGGCCAATCTCGATCCGCTTGGCTTGTCGAAGCAAGACATTCCTGCTGACCTGACGCCGGAATATCATGGCTTTTCTGGCGCCGACCTAGACAAACGCGTATATGTTGGTGGCACACTTGGTCTTGAGTGGACCACAGTGCGCGAACTAGTAGATACGCTGCGCGCCAATTATTGCGGTCCGGTCGGTCTTGAATATATGCATATATCCGACGTCGAAGAGCGCCGGTTTCTGCAAGAACGGATGGAAGGCAAGGATGCCGCCATCCAGTTCACGCCAGAGGGCAAGAAGGCCATACTCGGCAAGGTTATCGAAGCCGAGCAATATGAAAAATTCCTTGGCCGCAAGTATGTAGGTACAAAGCGTTTCGGCCTTGACGGCGGCGAGTCCATGATCCCGGCGCTAGAAGCTGTTATCAAATATGGTGGCCAGCTCGGCGTGCGTGAAATCGTCTATGGTATGCCGCATCGTGGCCGCTTGAACGTTCTCGCCAATGTGATGGCTAAGCCCTATCGCATCATATTCCACGAGTTTTCGGGTGGTAGCGCCAACCCCGATGATGTCGGCGGCTCAGGCGATGTGAAATACCATCTCGGCACCAGCACCGACCGCGAATTTGATGGTATCAAGGTGCATATGAGCCTTGTACCGAACCCGTCACACCTTGAGGCCGTAAACCCCGTTGTCTTGGGCAAAGTGCGCGCCAACCAGACGGCGCGTGACGATTTGGGCAAGCATGAGCAAGTGTTGCCTGTGTTGCTCCACGGTGATGCCGCCTTTGCTGGCCAGGGCATTGTCTGGGAATGCCTCGGCTTCTCCGGCATTAGAGGGTATAATACTGGTGGTTGCCTGCACTTCATCGTCAACAACCAGGTCGGTTTTACCACTAGCCCGCAATATGCGCGATCATCGCCTTATCCGTCAGACGTAGCCAAGGGTGTTCAAGCGCCTATTTTCCACGTCAATGGCGATGATCCCGAAGCGGTGACATTTGCATGCAAAATTGCGATTGAATTCCGCCAGACATTCCACCGCGATATCGTCATCGACATGTGGTGCTACCGCCGCTTTGGACATAATGAAGGCGATGAGCCGGGCTTTACGCAACCATTGATGTACAAAGTCATCAAGAATCATCCGGCCGTAAGCTCTCTGTACGCACAACGCCTTCAAGCCGAAGGCGTGATCGACGCCAATTGGCCAAATGAACATGCGATGCGCTTTGTACAAGCGCTTGAGCAGGAATTTGCCAGTGCAGCAGACTATAAGGCGAACGCCGCCGACTGGTTTGGTGGCCGTTGGTCAGGCCTGTCGAAGCCTGCTGATCCAGAAACTGCGCGGCGCAATGTCCCAACGGGTATCACGCGCAAATTGTTCGACAGCCTTGGTCGCACGCTGACGACAGTACCCGAAGGCCACAACATCCATCCAACATTAAGCCGCGTGCTTGATGCCAAGAAAACGATGTTTAGTTCGGGAGAGAGTTTCGATTGGGCCACCGGCGAAGCGCTTGCCTTTGGTTCGCTGCTTTCGGAAGGCTATGGCGTGCGTTTGTCGGGCCAAGATTCAGGCCGCGGTACCTTTAGCCAGCGGCATGGCGTCTGGGTCGATCAAACGACAGAAGAAAAATATGTGCCGCTGTCCACCTTGCCACATGGGCGTTTTGAAATCTTAGATAGCCCCTTGTCCGAATTTGGTGTGCTGGGCTTTGAATATGGCTATGCTGGTGCGGAGCCAAAAACATTGGTCCTTTGGGAAGCGCAATTTGGCGATTTCGTGAACGGCGCGCAAACCATGATTGACCAGTTTATTGCGTCAGGTGAAGCCAAATGGCTGCGCGCCAATGGCCTCGTCATGCTGTTGCCGCATGGCTATGAGGGTCAGGGGCCGGAGCATAGCTCGGCACGGCTGGAGCGCTTCCTACAATTATGCGCGGAAGACAATATCCAGGTCGCCAATTGTACTACGCCGGCTAACTATTTCCACTTGCTGCGCCGGCAAATGGCACGACCATTCCGCAAACCGCTCATCGTCATGACACCAAAGTCGCTTTTGCGTCATAAGCTCGCGGTTTCCAAGGCTGAGGACTTCCAAGGCGAAAGCCACTTCATGCGAATATTGTCCGACATGAATGCACCTGCTGACAAGGATGTGAAGCGTCTGATATTATGCTCCGGAAAGGTCGCCTATGACCTGATGGAAGCCCGCGACGCATCGGGCGATAAAAATACCAGCATCGTGCGTATTGAGCAGCTATATCCATTCCCGTCGGAACCGTTGATTGTTCGCCTGAAGCGTATGACCAATTTGGAAGAACTGGTTTGGGCGCAGGAAGAACCGCGCAACGCCGGAAGCTGGTCATTTGTTGATCCTTATTTGGAAGAATGTCTCGCCGAAGCAAATGTTGGCCCCACGCGCGCCCGTTACGCCGGACGCAGGGCCGCAGCCGCGACAGCGACTGGCCTTGCAAAGCGCCATCAAGCCGAACAAGCCGCCCTGGTCGCTGAAGCGTTAGGTCATAATGTCCGCGTAGAAATCCGCCGCCAGCGTTCAGGTGGCAAAAAACCAATCACCCCTCCATCCGCGTGAGGATTAGATTATGAGCTCTGAAGTTAAAGTCCCCGTATTGGGCGAGTCCATCACTGAAGCGACCCTTGGTCAATGGTTGAAGAAACCAGGCGAAGCGGTGGCGATCGATGAACCGATTGCCAGCC
>CAIPUN010000158.1 GCA_903868245.1 uncultured Sphingomonadales bacterium
TCTGTGTATGCAAGTCGCATCGCTGAAATCCGATGGCAGCAACGCGCTCGGCCATTTCCGTTCAAACCGCGTGGCCGGTTTACTGGCGGCGCTTGCCTTTTTGGTCGTTGGCGCGGCCGGACAATCATAAGCTAGGGCCAAAGGAGAGAATTATGGAACATCGTCGCATCGGCAAAAGCGCTATTTATGTGTCCGACATTTGCATGGGCACCATGACATTCGGGTCGCAAACCGACGAGGCGGAGGCACACCGTATTCTCGACAAATGCCTGGATGCAGGCATCAACTTTTTCGATACGGCAGAGGGCTATCCAGTGCCGCCCGACATAAAATGGGTTGGCCGGACAGAGGATATTGTCGGCCGCTGGATGAAGGGTAAGAACCGCGACGCTATCATTATGGCAACGAAGGTTTCGGGACCAAGCCACACATGGTTCAAATCGCCCAAACGCGGCGGCATGACGACGCTGGACCGCCACAATATCATCACCGCGGTTGAGGAAAGCCTGCGCCGTCTACAGACCGATTATATCGACCTGTACCAAACGCATTGGCCCGACCACGGCCTTGCTTATGACGAAACGATGGAAGTGCTCGACGATCTGGTGCGGTCGGGCAAGGTCCGCGTTCTGGGTTGTTCGAACGAAACAAGCTATGGCCTGATGAAGTCGCTGGCGACGTCCGAGCGGCTGGGTACGGCGCGCTATCACAGCATCCAGAATAACTTTTCGATCAACAACCGCCGGTTTGAGGATGAGCTGAAACAAGTCTGCCGTCAGGAAGGCGTGTCCTTGCTGCCTTACTCGCCGCTGGGTGGCGGCGTGTTGTCGGGCAAATATTTAGATGGCGCCCGCCCCGAAGGCGCGCGTTTCTCCCGCTATCTCGAAATGGCCGGATCGCGTCAGGTCGAAATGGCGCAGCGTTTTGCAGGCCCCCGCGCATTGGAAAGCACGATGCGGATTGTCGAGATTGCCAAGGAGGCAGGGATGTCGCCCGTGACGCTGGCAACGGCTTGGTCAAAACAGCATGACTTTGTGGCGTCCACTATTGTGGGCGTGAGCAAGGAAGATCAACTCGACGACATTTTCTCCGCGATTGACCTGAAGCTGAGCCCCGAAGTGATGACCGCGGTGCACAAGGTGACGAAAGAGATATTGTACCCGATGGGGTGAGGGGGGGGTGGGAACCCGCTACTTCGTTATCTTCAAAAATTCCGCTTGTTCGCCCCCCTTTTCGTCATCCTGAACTTGTTTCAGGATAACATGCGACGGTTGTTCGTTATCCTGAAACAAGTTCAGGATGACGATGGGATGATGGGGAGCGAAATCCGCTCCTAGCCCTAACCCATAATCTCTGCCTGCGCATAACCCAAAGCTTCACCCAAAGCTTGTAAGCGGCGCTGGACGCTGTTGGACTGTAACCGCACGGCTGAGCAGCTCAGGTGCAGCCGTAACGTTGCGCCATCGCCGTCGATGCGGCTGTCGGGCAATGCGCCGCCGGTGCCGCCATCGAGGCGGTGGGCGAGGCGGATGGCGAGGCCCCAGATGACGGCTTGGGCTAGCGTGCCGGGCTTGGCCAAGGCAAGCAGCATTTCGGGCAAGGTACGCTTTCCGGCGTGCACGGTCCACAAGGCGGCAGCAATAACCGCGCGGTCGCTGGCGCTGACGCCGGGCCAACTGCCGTCCAATGCAAGGTCAAGCGCATGGTCCGCGCGATATTCGGGGTTCACGTTCCACACGCTGTCGGATAGCAAACACGCAACCCTGCAAAGCCGCGCGTCTTGCGCGCCTTGCCCTGCGAATACAGGCGCAATCCATTCGGCTAGCGCATCGCCATGAAAAGGGAAGCGTCCCAAGCGTTCGCCCTCAAAGCGGGCCGCCGCGATCAATGGGTCTTGCCGGCGCTCCTCTGCGGTCAGTTGTTCGTACAACAGCCCCTCGCGCAGGCCATAGATGCTCGTCACAAGCTTGCTGGGCTTTAATAGCCCGATTATGCCACTCAACAAAGCGGTCGCCCCGGGCAATGCGGAAATACGGCCCGCCGCGACGACGTTCGACCGCGTCAGGGCGTCTTTGTCTTGCACAAGCGGCGTGAGCAATTCGGGCGCCTCTGGCGGGATTTCATAATTGGATAATATAGTCAGCGGATAGCCGGTTTCATGCATGTGCAGCCGCGCAAAGCTGCGCCATGAACCGCCGATCATGTAAAAGGGCAGGTCGGTTTCAATCGAGAACGCGCTTTGGCCCATGGTCTTGGCAATATCGTCGCGTAGCATTTGGGTGATTTGTTTGGAGGATTTGCCCGCCAATATGTCATGCCGCAATGTCCCCAGCGGCAAGGACACACGCGCGCCCAATTCGCCGTCGGCTATCCGGATAAGCTCAAGGCTGCCGCCGCCAAGATCACCGACATAGCCATTGGCAAAAGGATTATCGCTGAGAACGCCATAGCCCGCCGCTGTGGCTTCTGCATCGCCGTCAAGCACCTCGACATTTATGCCAAGCGCAGCGGCCTTTTCGACCAACTCCTGCCCGTTTTTGGCTTCACGCGTTGCGGCGGTGGCGACCACGCGTAGGATGTCGACCTTCATCGTGCGCGCCAGTGTTTCAAAGCGGGCCAATGCGGCCAGCGCCTTTTTCATCGTCGCCTTGTCAATTTCGCCGTCGCCCGCGAGGCACGCGCCCAGTTTTACACGGCTTTTTTCATTGTAAATCGGCAAAGGCGCGCGCGGGGACCCTGCATAGACCACGAGCCGAACAGTGTTGGAGCCAATATCAATGACGGCCTGACGCACCGCCCTCATCTTTGTCGGACAAGGCTCAAAGTTGGAACCTTCTTGTCATCTGCGAGCGCGCCTCCGCGTCCCGAAAGCGACGCATTTGTCATGAAATAATGATGCAGATTAAATGGCATGCTACCTGCTTTTACCCTTTCATAGCGTCCATCCGAACGCAGCATCCAGCTTTGCTGGTTGTCGAGTAGGTTTGCAACCATAACCTGATCCAAAATCTGGTCATGCACTGTGGGATTTTCGATAGGCAGCATATATTCGACGCGGCGGTCGAAATTGCGCGACATCCAGTCCGCCGAGGAGATGAATACCTTCGCCTCCCGATTGGGCAGATCCGCGCCATTACCCATTGCCCAGATGCGGCTATGCTCCAGAAAGCGACCAACTACCGATTTTACCCGTATCCGCGAAGACATGCCCTTTACACCGGGACGCAAGCAACAAATACCGCGCACCACAAGGTCGATTTCCGCGCCAGCTTCGCTTGCCTCATATAATTTGTCGATGACGGCCTTATCCACCAGCGAGTTGAGCTTTGCCCAAACCGCGCCGGGCCGCCCAGCGGCGACATGGGCGATTTCATCGTCGATCAGCGACATGATTTTCTCCCGCAAGCCAAGCGGGCTCATGGTTAACAGCTTCAACTCGGTTGGCGGGATATAGCCCGTGATATAATTGAAAATCTGACCGGCATCATGGCCAACGCGCGGGTCCGCGGTAAAGAAGCTGATGTCGGTATAAACCTTGGCGGTGATCGGGTGATAATTCCCCGTACCCAAGTGGCAATAGGTGCGGAAGCCATCGGCCTCACGCCGGACGACCAAAGAAATTTTGGCATGCGTCTTCATATCGACAAAGCCATAGACCACTTGAACACCGGAATTTTCCAACTGCGATGCCCAATGCAGGTTTTGTTCTTCGTCAAACCGCGCCTTCAGTTCGACAATCGCGGTGACCGATTTTCCGGCCTCTGCAGCTTCGCACAAGGCACGGATAACAGCGGACTGCTTACCAGCGCGATAAAGCGTTTGTTTGATGGCGACGACGTCTGGATCCAGCGCAGCCTGTTGCAGGAAGGCGAGCACCACGTCAAAGCTTTCATATGGGTGGTGAATGACAATGTCTTTTTGGCTGATCGCCGAAAAACAATCGCCGTCATGTTCCAATATACGTTCAGGGAAGCGCGGCGAATAAGGCGGGAATTTTAGCGATGGGCGGTCTTCGTCGACCAGTTGCCCCAGATCGCCAATGCCAAGGAAGCCCACGGTTTCGACCACGATAGACGCGCCAGCACCAAGTTCGGAGCGGATCAACGTCGCCAGTTCATTGGGCAGGCCTTTTTCCAGTTTTAGTCGGATGATCCGCCCACGACGGCGGCGTTTGATGGCGCTGCGGAAATAACGAACAAGGTCCTCGGCTTCTTCCTCCACCTCGATGTCACTGTCGCGGATAATGCGGAAGGCGCCAGCGGCGACCAGCAGATAATCGGGAAACATTTGACCGACGAAATGCTTGATGAGCGCCTCAATGGTCACAAAACGCGTGCCCGGGCCGGGCAGTCGGACAAAGCGGGCGAGCGATTGTGGGATCAGCACCAATTGCCTGACAACTTCATTATTGTCCTTGCGGCGCATATCGAAAATGAGGCTAAGGCCTTGGTTGGGAATGAAGGGGAATGGATGCGCTGGGTCTAAAGCTTGCGGGGTTAGGACCGGCAAGATTTGCTCGCGGAAATATTTGCCCACTTGCGTCTGCAGGGTCTTTCCGATCGCGGACGGTTGAACGATCTTAATGCCTTTGCCGGCCAATTCCGCCATCAACTTGCGCCACAATTTCTGTTGCTGGATCATCAACCGGTCCGCCGCGGCGACTGTGTCCGCGAGCTGCTCCGACGGCGTGCGGCCATCGATTGATAGCTCTTCAATCTTTCTTTGTTGCTGCCCGCGTAAGCCAGCAACACGGACCATGAAAAATTCATCAAGGTTGGTGCCCGAAATCGACAGAAAACGCAGGCGCTCCAACAAAGGATGCGCTGGGTTCGACGCTTCTTCCAGGACGCGTTCATTAAATTTCAACCATGACAGCTCGCGGTTAAAATAGCGCGCATCGGTTGGCGTTTTTCGGGCTTTCAATCTGCTCGGACTTGGCACGGACTTCACGAAAATCAATCCTTTTTGTTCATTTCAGGCTTGGTGCCATGGAAACATTGCACATTTACGGCAGTAGGAGTGTGCACTGTAACAGCATTGTCGCCAACTTGTTATCGCGGATGTGCGTACAAGTCACAGCCGCCAACCTAAGGTCCTGTCAACCAACAGCAACTTGCCCTAGACAGTTTCTGTTGCTTCGCGCATGAAGATTGCATGACTATATGGTTTCACGAAAAGCTTGATCTTGCCGCGCTGACCGCGGGTAGCGCGGATTGCATGCCTGGTTTTGTCGGCATTGAATTTGTCGATTATGGGGACAATTGGATTAAAGCGCGGATGCCCGTCGATGCCCGCACAAAGCAGCCTTACGGGCGGCTTCACGGCGGCGCGTCAGTGGTCTTGGCCGAAACGGTGGGTTCCACGGCGGCGGCGATGACGGTTGACCCCAGCAAGTTTGCGACCGTGGGCATGGAAATCAACGCCAACCATATTCGCCCTGTTAAGGACGGGTTTGTCTTTGCCACGGCAACGTCGGAATCGATTGGCCGCACGACACAAATCTGGTCAATCCGGATAGAGGATGAAGCGGGAAAGCTGGTCTGCATCTCACGTATTACGATGGCGGTTATTTCTACCGACCGCGCATAAATTATTGCGTAAAACACAGTAAGCGTGCACGGACTGTCAGGATATGACACCGTTAGACAGAATTTGGGGTTTAGGCGAATGTCGCTACGTTATGTAAGAGAATTTAAGGGCTTTGCAGGCATCAGGTTGGAGGCCGACGATATCGGGTCCGCCGATGATCCGTCGATTGTTCTGCTGCATGGCTTTGGCCAGACCCGCAAACTGTGGGAAGATGTGGCCATTGGTTTGGAACAAGCCGGACGCCATGTCATCAATGTTGACCTGCGCGGTCATGGCGGCAGCGAATGGCCGTCCGATGGTCGGTATGACTTTACCGCATATGTCGAAGATTTGCGCGCCGTTCTGGGCCAAATGCGGACGCGCCCCGTTGTTGTTGCGGCATCGCACAGCGCGTGGATTGCGACCATGGCCTTGGCCGAAGATGCCGCGACCTTGGCATCAGGCTTGATTTTCGTCGATCCGCCTGCTGACCATAGAACAGCAACGGTGCGCGCGGCGGCAGACCGCATGTCGGCGGCGCTTGGGCAGGGTTTAAACCGGGCTGATTATGATGACGCCATATTTGCGGCATTCGACACACATGGCGTGGGGGAAGCATTGTCGGAAGCTGCGGCGCATATCGGCTTGCCGTCGCTGATCATTCGTGGAGCTTTGGGTCAAGTTGACCCTGATGCGGCGTCCCCTGTTTTTGTAGAAAAGCTTCCGAATGTTGAGGCCATTGACGTGGATGGCGGCGGCTTGTTGATTATGGCCGAACGGGCAGAGGCGTTTAACGGCCTGCTCATCGACTTTTTGGAGCGTAAACAACCGCGCTTCATTCCGGAATATCGCTCCGGCTCCGACGCGCGGACATTGCGGGATGCAATGGGGTGTTTTGCGACAGGCGTGACAATCATCACGTCGCATGCGTCCGATGGCCGACCTGTCGGCTTGACCGCCAACAGCTTCACCAGCGTGTCGCTCGACCCGCCTTTGTTGTTAGTGTGCATCGCCAATAATTCCGGCAGCGCAGAGGTTTTGCGCGGCATTGACGACTTCGCCGTCAACGTTCTGCAAATTGGGCAGCAACCCGTTTCCAACCTGTTCGCAGGGAAAGCCGAGGATCGCTTTGCCGGAACGCGTTGGGAAGTCGGCGAATATGGTGCGCCGATCTTGCCAAGCTCGCTGGGTATATTCGAATGCAAACGCCATGCATTGCATGAGGCTGGCGACCACTTCATCTTGGTCGGTCGCGTAGAAAAAGCGAGCTTTGAACCGCGCCGCGACCCATTGCTCTACTTCCGCGGCAAATATCGCCGCTTGCACTTTACCTGAACCGTCAGGCACATTGACGCGCGGTCCGCGATGACGTAAATTGGTTGCAAATGTAACCATTTTTCAGGAGTGCGTATGGCCGATTTGTTCGAAAACCCGTTGGGTCTCGATGGGTTCGAATTCATCGAATTTTCGGCACCGGAAAAGGGCCTTCTGGAGCCTGTGTTTGAACGCATGGGCTTTAGCCGTATCGCGCGGCATCGGTCGAAGGATGTCGACCTATGGCGTCAAGGCGAGATTAACCTGATCGCCAATTACGAGCCCAAAAGCCCAGCCGCTTATTTCGCGGCGGAGCATGGCCCGTCGGCGTGCGGCATGGCATTTCGCGTGAAGAACGCACGCCTTGCGTATGAAGAAGCCATTGCACGTGGGGCGGAACCTGTTGAAACGCGCACGGGCCCTATGGAGCTGCGCTTGCCCGCCATTCGCGGTATTGGCGGCGCGATGATCTACCTTGTGGATCGGTACGGCGACGCCCTGTCGATTTATGACATTGATTTCGACTATCTGCCCGGTGTGGACCGCAATCCGGTGGGCGCGGGTTTCAAGATCATCGATCATCTTACCCACAATGTATATGGCGGGCGTATGGCGCATTGGGGCAGTTTTTACGAGCGCGTCTTCAACTTCCGCGAAATCCGCTATTTCGACATTAAGGGCGAATATACGGGCCTCACGAGCCGCGCGATGACCGCGCCAGATGGTAAAATCCGCATTCCATTGAACGAGGAAGGCAAGGCCGGCGGCGGGCAGATTGAGGAATATCTGCGGGCGTATAATGGCGAAGGCATTCAACA
>CAIPUN010000159.1 GCA_903868245.1 uncultured Sphingomonadales bacterium
CAAAAGCTGCTGAAGGATCGCAAGATCACGCTCGCTTTATCCGAAGAGGCAAAGGCGTGGCTTGGCCGCGTGGGTTACGACCCCGTATATGGCGCACGCCCGCTCAAGCGCGCTATTCAGCGATATTTGCAGGACCCGCTGGCGGATCTGCTGCTGCGCGGCGAAGTGCCCGACGGCTCCACGGTTAAGGTCGAGGAAGGGGATGGGGCGTCAGTGGTGATAACGGTTTAAAAGCTGTTGCAATAGCAGTCACGGTAATCATACACCGTAGCATGAATTCTAGCCTGTCCAATTCACGCGTTCTCCAAGCTGTTGAAGCTTTGAAGGCTGGCGATCGACGCGCAGCAGTGCATTTACTGAAGGAGGAATTACGCTTTGGAGAAACGGAGGGCGAAAGATGGCGAAGCGTCGCAAAACTGGCGTTCGACATTGGCGCCATCGATGTGGGTTTGGAAGCGTCGCGCCGGTTAGCTGCAACTGCACCGGCAACACTTGAACGGCTACTAGACTATTGGGGTAATCTGGCCAATTATGGGCAGACCGAAAGCGCGCGTTTGGCTATATCCAAACTTCCGACGGCGCATCGCCAACACCCGGCCATCGCTCATTTCCTAGGAACTATAGCGGGGCAAGAAGGTGATTTTGTCTCGGCAGAACGCCATTTCCGAGCCGCATTAGCTATAACGCCCGATTTGCCGCAAACTTGGTTTGCCCTAGCAATGATCAAGACGTTTACGGTTGGTGATGATGATTTCGCTGCGATGGAGCGGCTGCGCGCTAGGCTATCGAATGTTCAACCAGCAATTTCTGCAAGGTTTCTGAATGCATTGGCCAAGGCTAAACATGATACCGGCGATATTGATGGCGCTTTTGCCTTATATTCTCAAAGTGCCCAGCTTCGCCAAAAAGAAGCTGTTTATAATCGTGATGCCATCGACAAATTTGCAGATCAGTTGTGCAACGACTTCACGGCTGAACGCATTGCGACATTGCGGCAGAGTGAAAATTACGACAGAAAATCGATATTCGTAAACGGTCTGCCGCGGTCGGGAACAACGTTAGTAGAGCAAATACTCGTGAGCCACTCACAGGTGGCCGATGGCGCCGAAATCAATTTATTGCGTGCGGCGCTTATCCCAACCCGTGACTATTCCTTTGCCGGGGCCGTGGATTATGAAAAACGAGTAGGCGAAGGCTCCGATCCATGGGGTGCAGTCGCGAGCGATTACCACGACATGCTGGCGCTGCGTTTTCAGGCGACGGGTCTGGTTGTAGACAAGACCCTCAGCCAATCGCACTTCATGGGCCTTTTAATGCAGGCATTGCCATCCGCGAAGGTCATCTGGATGCGGCGCAAACCGGAAGATGTGGCGCTTTCATGCTACCGAAGCTTTTTCAGCTCGGCGATACCTTGGAGTTGGTCGCTTACCGATATGGCACATTATTTTCGGGTAGAGGACAGGTTGCACACGCACTGGTCCGCATTATTTCCCGATCGGATACTGAACGTTCCCTATGAGGAGCTGGTGCGCGAGCCTAATGTTTGGATACCTAAAATCCTTGCGCATGCCGCACTGAACGAAGAACCTCAGGTTTATGACTTTCATGAAACCAAAAGAAGCGTGCGGACCGCGAGTGTCCAGCAAGTGCGGGGGCCAATATCCACCGCAAGAATAGGGTCGGCAAAAGCCTATGAGCGTCATTTAGCGCCGTTTTTGGACGCTTATTATTCTTGAGCCAGTAGATAATAAAAAGGAGGCAGGCTTTCGCCTGCCTCCTGAATTTTACAAGTTTAGACTGTCTTAGAAAGAAATGTCCAAACCAACCCGAACGGAGCGTACAGATTGGTAGCCTGTTGCCAAGCCATAATTCGGATTTGGTAGAACTCCGTTCGTACCAATGTCCAAATCACCGATTTCGTTGCGACCTTGGATACCTTGCGAGTTCAACAGGTTGAACACGTCAGCACGCAACACCACAGCATTATCGCCGAACTTGACTTTATAACGGCCCGAAAGGTCCACAGTCCCGATCCAGTCGGTCTTTAGTCCCTCTCCGCGAGGAGACAGAGCACTTTGCTTTTCACCATTTGCGTCTACCGAACCGGTACCGCAATAGTGAGACGCGGCGCCGTAGGCATTGCCGAAGTCCGAATACGGATCACCGTTTGGATCAAAGTAATTTGGATTTGGGTTAAATCCAAAGCAGCTCAAACGACGTGGCGAATCAACACGGATGTTGGTTCCGAACGTGAAGTTGTCCGACAGAGCAACTGATCCGAACACTTTGAAACGATGCGTCCGGTGGTTAGGCAAATATCCAGACGCGCCGTCAGTAAAGCCCGGTTGGTCAAAATCTTGCGTAATTCCGGAATCATCCTGTTCGAAATCCGACTGGACAAAGCCTTCTGAGTTACCCTTGCTTCTCGACCAAGTATAGCTGCCACCGAGGCTCCACACGCCGTCCCACTTGCGGTCGAATGTCAATTCAACTGCGTCATAGGTGCGCTTTGCTTTTGGATAACGCAAATCTGCGGCCGATATTGTTACGACGCGTTCGTCCTGACCAGCCAATGCGAACGTAGCGTCGGAACCTGGGTTGACGATGACGTACTGATGAAACCCTGTCCAGGTATCCTCGCATCCAACCAGCCCATTCTTATCGCAGTAATCAAGAATAGCTGCATCGACGGCAACGTCTTCCGCTGTCTTGTCAAGGCTCCGATGGGTATAGCTGATACCAACATCCACGCCACCAAAGTCATGCTTATACCCTAGAATCCATTCTGATTGGCGGGTTGCCTGTAAACTGGAGGACAGCGACGCAGCAGTGTCTTTTACCGTACCATCGCCTGTGACGTTACAGTTGCGTCCGCTGGAGAAGGTCGTCAGACCAAACGGGCAAGCTGTCTGATAAGCAGAGAGCGTCGTTACCTGCGACGTGATATTTGGCAAGCCATTGGTAATGCCGGAGTAATTGAAACGCTCGCGAATGTAGAGTTCCGGGCTCGCTTGCCGGAAAGCGGTGTTGCTCGCGACGGGCAGGAAATATTGCGAATATGACGCAAAAATACGACCGTTTTTATTTTCCCACAGGTCATATGTGCCCGCCAAGCGAGGCGCATAATTTTCAGGCAGGTCAATATAGGCTGTGCCGCCCGGCTTGTCCAAATTGAAATCGTCGCGACGAATCCCAATATTCAGAGTCAAGCGATCCGTCGGCTTCCATTCGTCCTGGAGATAAAAAGCCCGGTTTTGAGCTTTAAATCCACCACCCGCGTTAAAGTAGTTCACCTCAACCACGTTGCCGGGCCGAGCAACAAGTACCGCGCCTGCGTTACCTAAGTTCGCGTTAAACGCCGCAGCCGACAGGAAGTTCCGAGCAAGCAAAGCACTGCCGCCGTTTCGAATCGAGACGTGCTCCAGCGTATTGTTCTCTACATCAAAACCTGCGCGGAAATGATGGTCTCCCATTAGGTTGACGAACAAATCTACATCGCCACGGTAAAATTTACGTTCGGTAGAATAAGGGCGATCGGTGTTCGTAATCGCTTGCGCGGTAAAATTACCACCATTTGCAACACCATTGATCGTTGTCCCGGACGCATTCTGAAAGCGATAAGTGCTTGAACCTTCGTCAACACCAATTGTGTCAAAACGATCACGCACACGGCCATAGGCCCCCGATACGGTCAGCCAGTCGGTCAAGGTACCTGTGTACTTTCCAACAAAGTTCAGCCCGCCGCTGTAATTTTCAGTAACCGCAGATGACGACCCGAGCGATGGAGCACCATTCGTGGTGACATATTTGAAATCTGTCCGCGTTTCTGTGTTGCGCGTATCAAAAAGGGTGAATTCCAGGTGATGGTTGTCGACTGGATAGGCGTCAACTTTGACCGCGTAGAAAGGGTCATTATTCGTACGCCGCGTACTCAGGCTGGCTGGCACAGAAGTCCGCAGTGTTTCACTTTCACGGAATTCTAACAGGCCATATACGAACAAACGGTCCTTGATAATTGGTCCGCCGGCTTCAAGAATGGCAGAATAGCTGTTCGTCTTATCAAAGGCACGATTGGTAACGGTTGACACAGCACCAGTGGCGCCATCAATGTTGGTAAGGTCCTTGGCATTCGAACGCAGGAAGTTAGGGTTCCAGTTCAGGTGCAACGCACCGGTAAACTCATTTCCGCCCGACTTCGAAACCGCATTCACAATCCCGCCGGTTGCACGCCCAAATTCAGCAGGGTAGCCTCCCGACTTCACGTCCACTGACTGATAAAATTCAAACGGCACCTGCGCAGAACCGAGATAGTTATCAAAATTGGTCGTATTCAGGCCGTTCACATAATAAGCGTTCTCCGCAACGGACGAACCACCGATCGACGAAAGGTTGCCAAAGCCATCGTCACCCAAGGATGTCCCGGGCGCCAAAAGAATGACCGAATTCAAGTCGCGCGAGATTGGCTTATCTTCTGCGAACTCAGCTACGTTGATGGAAATGCCCGTCGTTGCAACGTTAAAGGCGCGCGCAATTTGCGACCCCGTCACGACAATCTCGCTGCCGCTAGACGCAAGCGCAATTTGCAGACTTTCCGTTTGCGAAGGCGAGACATTGACGCCCTCTGCCCGGAACCCTGGCGTGCCCGCAAACTTCACTTCAATATTGTAAGAACCCGCAGCCAGGCCAGTAACTCGAAATCCGCCATCCGCGCTCGAGGTTACAGAGCGCTGGAAACCCTTGTCAACGGAGATGACTTCAACCGACGCACCGCTAACTGGCGCCCCTGATTCATCCGTTACCGTTCCCGAAATGGCGCCGGAGGTGTAATCCTGCGCCATTGCTGGTGCTGAGGTGATCGCCGTTACGGCGAGGCCAGCACCTAGGACGGTGAGCGCCTGCAATGCCGCTGCATATTTCAAATTGCTGATCCGTGTGTTTTTCACGATATAGCCCCTATAATAGCGCCCCATTCCAACGGCTTACCGCGTCCTGGTGGCTGTTAAAATCCCCAGCTTTTTCACTCAAATTGCCCATGCAATGCACGCACGAAATGAGGTGAAGTTCCTCCGGGTTGTCGGCGCTTTGACGGATTTCCTAGGCTTACGCAACAAATTGGGCTGATATGACAATAATATTTCGGGGCTGTCACTTTTATGCAACAGTGACTTATCCACAGGATCCGGCTCGCCATGGCCATCCCATCGCAGACCGAAAATCGTTCATGACAGCGACAGCGTCGTTCGTTATGAGGGCGGCTCTTATATTATAAAGGCGGCCTTTTTTGATGTTATCACGCATATTTTTGTCGAAGCTGACTGCGCTCATTTTAGGCGGGCTGTTCCTTGCGGGCGCCCCCGCACTCGCGCAAACGCCAGCAACTGCGCCCGCTCCCGCCGCGCCAGACCTTGAAAACATGCTGGTCTTGGATCTTTCCACAGGCGGCCGCGTTACGATTCAAATGTATCCAACCAATGCCCCTGCCCATGTCGAGCGTATCAAGACGCTGACGCGGCAAGGTTTTTACAATGGTATCATCTTTCACCGTGTGATCGATGGTTTCATGGCGCAAACTGGGGATCCTACGGGCACTGGCCAAGGTGGATCAGAGCTTCCCGACCTCAAGGCCGAGTTTAACAGAATTCCGCATTTGCGCGGCACGGTGTCGATGGCGCGGACGAACGATCCC
>CAIPUN010000160.1 GCA_903868245.1 uncultured Sphingomonadales bacterium
AAAGAACGCTTGTCGACTAGCGCGGCCGCCAAAGCGGCTTATTATAAGCCCGATGGCGCGCTCTATCGTGCAGGGGAAAGGCTGAAACAGCCAGACCTTGCATGGACCCTCACCCAAATTGCGAAGCACGGGGCGGATGGCTTTTACAAAGGGCCGGTAGCGGAACGTTTCGTCGCCGACATGAAAGCAAATGGCGGGTTGATTACCATGGATGATTTGGCCGCCTATCGCGCGGTTGAACGCAAGCCATTGCGCGGAACATATCGCGGCCTTGATATTGTAACGGCACCACCGGCAAGTGCCGGCGGCGCGACCTTGCTCAACATGCTGAACATCGTTGAAAATTTTGATCTGAAACGGAACGGCGCTGGTTCAGCAAAGTCTCTTCACATCATGGCCGAAGCTATGAAGCTGGGATATTCTGATCGATTTGTCCTGCTGGGAGATACCGATTTCGTAACCGTACCGGTCCAAGGCTTTATTTCAAAAGCTTATGCGCGCACACGCGCTGAACGTATCGATCCAGAAAAGGCAAAGCCCGTCGCGCAAATGGGCGTGGGGGACCCGTTCAAATTTGAAAGCCCATCTACCACCCATTTTTCGGTGGCTGACGCGCAGGGCAATGTGGTGTCAACGACCTACACTTTGGGCGCCGATTTCGGTTCAGGCGTGATGATCGCTGGAACTGGTGTGTTGCTCAACAATCAGATGAATAACTTTTCGCACGGACAGGCGGCCAAGGCGCTACGGGAAGGCTTGCCACCACCGCCCAACGCGATGGCGCCGGGCAAACGGATGCTTTCGACGATGATGCCAACCATTGTTATGAAAAATGGCAAGCCTTGGCTCGTCACCGGCACGCCCGGAGGAAGCACGATCATCAACACCGTCATGCAAGTGATCGTCAACGTCGTCGATTTCAACCTCAATGTTGAAGAGGCCACCCACCAGCCGCGTATCTACCAAGACACCAGCGATAAGTTGCGGGTTGAGCCAAACTTCAATCCCGATACAGTCAGCATCCTGAAATCCATGGGGCACAGCATCACCTCCGACGAAACAATGGGCAGCGCGCAATCCATCATGATCGAAAACGGTCTTTTCTTAGGTGCGGCAGACCCTCGCCGGCCCGGTGCGCAGGCCATTCCGCCCGAACGGAGCCAAGCGCGCTGACGGCGCGAATGCAGCGGCGGCATAGTCGCGCCTCCTGAGGGCTTGTCGCACTGTATTTGTAAAAATCCGATGGCAATAGGATTGCCGGACTAACCTTAAGGCGACGGCTGCTCAGACCCGTTTGAGCGGCGGTTCCGTTCGTTGCGAAAATGGCGCTTCTTTCGACGCGGATAAACCATCGGGCCATTCCCCGCTTGGCGCCGCTATGGACAGTCATATTTGGTCAATAAATATATGCTAATTTGTAAAAATGGCATTTATCATCAAATGGTTGACGCCAGAAACAAAATGACAGACAAAGCGTAATGGCAGTCACTGTCGACAGTAGCTTGATTTTAAATTCAGGCGTCAGGGAATATGATGCACGTCAACAGCTCGGACCGTGAAATAGCGCTTAGCAAGGCATCCATGACGTGTACGGTCCTAGTGGTCGATGATGATCCAGCCTGTCGCGATGAATATTGCGATGCCATAGGAAATTTGGGCTACACCGCCAAATCCGCCTCCAGCGCGCCCGATGCATTGCAACAAATCGTGGAGTCGCCAGACATCGGCATCGTGATTACGGACCTTGAAATGCCGACGATGGACGGGCTGTCCTTATTGTCCGAGATTTCCCAACGCTTCTCGCCAAATAGACCCATTGTTACCTTAGTCTTAACGGGGCATTCGAGTTTGCAGGTCGCGACCAAAGCGATGCAGGCGCAAGCGTCAGATTTGCTTAGTAAGCCCGTGTCGGCAGAGCAACTGGCCGACGCATTACGCCGGGCATCGGCGCATTATTTTGCGACGGCCTACCGCTTCCAGATCACGACCCTCACGACGCGAATTGATCCGCCAGCCTCTCGCGGCCGCGCCTCAAATCAGGGCAGTAGGCCAACGGAAGAAGATCTTCAGGCATTCACCCGCATGCTGTTAAAATTTCAGCATAACAAATATAAATTTTTTGACCCAGCAGTGCTAATGGGGCCGTCGTGGGAAATATTGCTGGATATTGCCGATGCCACTTTGCGCGGTGAAGCGGTGCCGGCGTCCAGCGCATCGGCCACCACACATGTGCCGCTCAGCACGGCGTTGCGTCATGTTAATAATCTGGTGGAAGCGGGTCTTGTCCGACGATGGACGGACCCAAATGACAAGCGCCGCAAATTGCTAAAGCTTGAACCCCACACCGCTATTGCGATGCAGCGTTATTTGGAAACGGCTTGGAAATTGCAACCACAAAACGGTTAAACAGCACGCTGCGCACCTGCATATCCTGGCGCGTCAGGCGGAAATGAGTTGAAGCAATTTGGCACTCTCCATTGGTTTGTGCAAAAATAACCACCCTGGCTGTAACGCGGCTGAATCTGGCACATAGCCACTCATCAAAATGACCTTGATAGACGGTTGAGCGATGCAGGCATCACGCGCAACCTCGGTGCCATTTTGCCCCGGCATAACGACATCGGTTAGTAAGACATCATATGCATCTTGCCCTAAGGCGATCAACGCCTCCTCACCCGATGCACAGGGTGTCACGGCATAGCCCTCTGCTTCCAACATTTCGACCAACGCCTCAAGTGCATAAGGTTCATCTTCGACCAGCAATATCCTTTTCTTGCCAAGTGCATCCGACGCACCCGCATGCGCAACCGCGGAACTAACCGCAACCAACGGAGCAACTGTCTTTAATATGGGCAGATGCAGATAGGCCGTGGTTCCTTTACCCTCGGCCGACTCTAACCAGACATCACCGCCCGTTTCGACGGCAAAATTGCGCACGGAGGCAAGGCCAAGGCCCGTCCCATTCGGCTTTGACGAAAATTGCGGTTCAAAGGCGCGCGATAGCAAGGCATCACTCATACCAACGCCCGTGTCCGCTATTTGAATGGCGATATAGGAGTCGGACTGCGCCATGTCCGCATCAGTGTCGCCGTCGCCTTTGATAAGACCAACCCCGACCGAACTAGACAATGCAATTTGTCCGCCCATAGGCATGGCTTCACGCGCATTAATCAATAGATTGATAAGGGCATTCAGAAAGTCACTGTAACTGACAACACATTTGCGGTCATTGGCATTGAGAGTGAGTTTCAATGAGATATTTGGCCCCACCACACTGTCCAAGATCCCCATATTGTCATGGATCACTTGATCTACCGATAAAGGTTGCCGCATATCGGTACGCTGAAGCGACAGGGTCATCAGCGATTGTGTTATTTCTGACCCACGAGCGGCCATTTCCTGGATGATTTCGACAAGCTTCCCAATTTTTTCGTCCTTGCCGAACTGACGCGAAAGACGATCCGTATTCAAGCGGATAACGGACAGGAGATTGTTGAAATCATGCGCCATATATCCGGCGACCCGGCTCGTGCGTTCCAACAGGTCGGTGCTGCGTTGGCGTGCATGCGCCAGCTCGATCGCATTGGCTTGTGATTCTTCCAACATGGCCCGTTGCAGCACAATCAACATGGTGCTGAGGATAACGGGATCAGCATGACCAAAGTCGCTAAGATCCATCGAACTATCGGCGAACATTTCCTCAGTTATGGCAAATCGAACCGCAAGCAAGCATCCCGCTTCATGAAAAATGGCGGCGCCGCTTAAATGCACATCAATATCTCGCGCAATCAAGCTAACCGGTTGGACGTTAACGCCCTCCTGTAAAAATTGCGCGGTGTCGTAGTTCACGATATTAAAGGCTTCAGCGCACGGCATCCCGATACGGACATGCGGCAAGTGCCGCAAAATGCCTGGCCCCATGGCTGATATATTCAACTGCTTATCAATGTGCAGGAACGCAGGTAACAGCGCGCCAATTTGCTTTTCGGAAAAACTTAATAGCATGGTTCAGTCTTTGTCCTGATATCGGATATCGAAAAGAATAGACTTCTCTCCCCGATGCACGACGTGGATTTCGCCGCAGGCATGAAAGCGATCCATTAACCCTTGAAGCAAGCCCTTCACAAACGGCTCCAAACCCACACGGTCCGAACGATATTCCACGACAAGATGGCCGGGCGCGCTCTCCAGCGTGGCAAAGGCAGGAAGCCGGGCACCTGGCATAGCAGACCCCACAGCAAGGTGCAGACGATCAAGATTGGCAATGAAACTTGCCAGATTTTGGCCCGTGAATTTCATGATCGAGGACAAGGATCCTTGTCCGGCAAAGCGAACCCAATATTGGCCGAATGCCTCCAGAGTTTGGTCTACCGAAAGGTTTAACCTGGCCGCCGCTTCTGAAACAATTTCCAGTGTAAGCGCATCGTCATAGACCATACCGGTCAGCAACTCAGTGGGGCCTATTTCTAATTTTTGTTCAAGCGCAAGCCAGGCTTCCTCGCCCAACTCCTCATGCACCATCTGCCGCATGGCGCGATGGATCATGCCGTACATGCAGATGTCCTGTTAGGCGCCTTCAATTGGCGTACCATCTTCATTGCGCGTCTTCAGATCCTGCAAAAGCTCGGTGGCACGGACCACTTGCTCCTCGATGCGTACCAGCTTCGCGATCAGATATTCTGTATCGTCGGCCGAATAGCCAGCCATGCGCGCGCGGATATTCCCACATGAAAGCCGGATGATATTCAAGGGCTGCATAATCTCATGCAACGCCTTAGCATCAAGCTCCTGCAGTCCACTCATGAGAATATCCTAACGCCCATTCACCCGAGCAGCAAAGGGGCAAGCTTTGCGCGTTGCCATGCCGCATCACCAAATTGCGACGCATGAAATATCGCGGCACGGCGGTGGAGGCCCGCATCGCAATCATGGGTAAAGCCAAAGCCCCCATGAAATTGAATGGCCCGGTCAGCGGCAAAGCTATAGGTTGCGTCCGCCGCCGCCTTAGCCATGCGCACGGCGATTTCGCCCACGCCTTGGTCACTGAAACTGTTAGCTGCGCTATACAAATGCGACCGCGCCTTTTCATATTCGACATAAGCATCAACCGTCGGATGCTTCAGCGCCTGATATTCGCCGATAAGCTTTCCAAACTGCTTGCGCGTTTGCAGATAGCTGACGGTATAATCGATCACGCTTTGCGACCCGCCGCACATTTCCGCGCTTTGCAGCAGGTTTGCGGCTTGTTCGATATGCGCCAAGGTGGATGTAGCACGGTCGACTTCTAATAATGCGGCGCGCGATACAACCAAGCCATCCAGCGACAATGCAAAACTGCGCTTGGTTTCATCTATAATCGCTTCGCGGCGCAGGCGACCTTTGACATCTTCGGCGGTCAGCAAGACCAAGGCTGGTTTGCCATCCAAGTGCACCGACGCAATGACTATATCGGCGGTCTCGGCCCATAAGACAAAAAGCTTTTGGCCGGACAGATGCACTGCGTCACCCTCGTACTTTGCCGTCGCGGTGATATTCTGCAGGTCCCAGTCGCCATGCGCTTCGGACAAAGCCAGCGTACCGATTGCACCCGCGGCAAGATTTGGTAACCATTCGGACGTTTGCGTTTCATTTCCGCCAACGATGAGCGCCTGCGCCGCCAAGGTCGAGGATATTAAGGGCGATGCCATCAGGTGGCGGCCCATTTGTTCCACCACTGGCACAACCTCCGCGAGCGTCAGGCCAACGCCGCCATGCGCCTCTGGTATCGCAATTGCGGTCCAACCCAAGGCCGCCATTTCGGCCCAGACGTCGGCGTCATAGCCCAAATCGCTGTCCATCAACTTGCGGACGCGGTCGATGGGCGATTTGTCGCGGCAAAAGCTCGTGGCTACATCCAGCAGCTCAATCTGTTCTTCGCTATATCCAAGCCCGGCCATTTGCATGTCATTCTCTCCTCACGACAACCCTGCATCTATGGCGCGAGGAATGGTACAAAATCAAGGCGATTTAACTGGGCGGTTAAATTAGCTGTTTATGCTTGTTCCAATATCTTCCGACCCGGACGCACTTTCATTTTATGGCCCGTCTTGGTGGCAAGCGATACATCCTTGATTGTCTGCATAAACACCCATTCATTGGTTGCCGCCTGTGGCGTGAGCGACAAATGCATGTAACCGCGGTTGGATGTATCGACCCAGCGCAGTTCCTTTTTGCTGGTGTCAAGTAAGCTGCGCGCGACGTCGGCCGGGGCAGTGAACGGAATCGCGCTTTCAAAGCCAGGTGACGAGACACTATGGCCGCCAAATTCGACGCCGGCCGGCTTTCCGCCTTCGGGCAAGTCAAAAGCCCAGCCATTATGGCTATCACCCGTTACAACGACCAGGTTTGCGTCTGCGCGCTGGGCCGCCGCCAACAAACGCGACCGTGCCGCAGGGTAACCACCCCAATTGTCGAGATTATACGGCAAGCCTGCTTTTGTCGCAGCGATGCCCTGCCGTACATAATTGCGCGCACGTTCAGGCCCAAATTGGGGGACCCAATCCATCGCGTTCTCCGGCGTGTAGTTATAGCCCATATTGGTGGCGGAACCCAGCACCGCCCATATAGCATTGTTGCGGCCAATAGCGCGCGACAACCATGCCTCTTGTTCGCTACCCAACATCGTCATCGACGGATCGCGCCAAGCGCCATCACGATATTCGGAAAGTGCCTTTGCCGGATCACCCGAGCGAAGAAGGTCACCATAAGCATAAGGCTTGGATCGGGCGACCGCGCGTGTATCGGTGCGATAATAAGTCGCGAGCTCGCCAATCGGATATTCCTTCCACGGCTGCTCACCGACAGGCAACCATTCGCGCCATACCTGCATCGCGGCGTTGCGCCGGGAACTCCAATCGCCTTCGTCGACACTGTGGTTTTGCGCGCCGCCTTCCCAACTGTCATTGGCGCTTTCATGATCGTCAGTATTAGCGATCATCGGGAAATTGGCGTGCAGCGCTTGTAACTGCGTGTCCGAACGATAGCTGGCATAGCGCAAGCGGTAATCCGCCAGCGTCAGGATTTCATCCGCCGGAAAAATGCGCGCGGCAAATTTCGCGCCACCATCATAGCCGCCACGGGCATATTCATAGATATAATCACCCATGTGGAGGACGAGATCGATGTCATCGCGTGCAGCCGCATGGCCATAAGCGTTGAATTCACCGAAGCCCAAATTGGAGCAGGAGAATATCGCGATGTTGAATTTCGCCGCTTTGCCCACGGGCAATGTCTTGGTGCGGCCAATAGGCGAGATGCGGCCATCGGGCGCGATGAAACGGAACCAGTGCCATTTGCCCGGCGCAAGTTTGTCGACGGTGATTTTGACCGTATGGTCGCGCCATGGCCCCGTTACCATTTCGCCGCCACCTGCAATCTTGGTAAAATCCTGACTTTCAGAAATTTCGACCCGCACTTTCGAAGCGCCGCCCGTTGGGTTTACATAACGTGTCCACAATAACACTGAGTCGGGGCCCGGCTCTCCGCTGGCAACATTATGCGTAAATCCGGTGAGGCCGAGCAATGTCTGCGCCATCGCCGCGCCACCCGGCAGCATCAGTCCGCCAAGACCAAATCCCGCGGTCGCCATTAGTTGGCGGCGATTGATTAGTAATGACATGACCGGCTTCCCCTTTTGCGTTTCCAGCAATCCCTTTGGTACATCGTAACAACGCTGCGCCATATGCGCTAATCAAATGCTATTGCAGCACTGTGACAGGCGCCTAAATAAAGCTATCCAGCCACTTTTCTGCCAAAGCCTCCGCCTCACCAACGCTAAAGGGCGCATTGCCCAAGCTGAGTTCAAGCCACAGACCGTCGACCAAAGCGGTCAGCGCCACTGCAGCTAACCGTGCATCGGCTGGCGCATTCGGGCAAGCGAGGATCAGGCGCTCCATATCTTGTCGGTTTTCTGCATAAATCTCATCATGGATTTCGCCGATGGCAGGCACCGTCCGCGACAAGCTCCAAAACGCCAACCACGTCGCCAGCAGTTCCGGATCCGCGATCGGTGCACGGAAACTTGCAGTGACAAAGGCGAGCAATCGGCCACGCGGGTTATCGGCGGGCACCGCATCAACCGCCGCATGTAACGCGGCGGCGACCCGTGCCCCCGTCGCGCGATAGGTTGCGGCCACCAAAGCATCAATGCCGTCAAAATAATGCCGCAGCAAACCCGCCGAAACACCCGCCTCCACGCAAATTGCGCGCACGGACGTCCCATGTGCGCCCCGCGTAGATAGGCAGCGCGCCGTCGCCGCAATCAAGGCATCGCGGCGCGTATCGGCACTCTCTCGGGTGAAGACTTGTCGCAATTGCATGACCTTGTTATACACTCGTATAACAAGGGGAGCAAGATGTCCGAATCAGGCGCACAAACATCGCACGATCATTTGGAAGGTTGGAGCCTGCCGGCTTGGACCTATGATGATCCCGAATTCGCCGCGCTTGAGGTGGACCGCATCTTCCGCCCGTCCTGGCAAGTGGTGTGCCATGTCAGCGATGTTCCGAATGTCGGCGACTGGCATAGCCTCGATTATATCAATGAAAGCGTCATTGTCGTGCGCGGCAATGACGACATATTGCGCGCCTTCACCAATGTCTGCCGCCACCGGGGCAGTCGCTTGGTCGATGGCTCCGGCGGCTGCGCGAAGAAATTGGTCTGCCCCTATCACGCGTGGACCTATGATCTTGATGGCCGCTTAACGGGCGTACCCGACAGCGCCTCTTACCCCACGCTCGACAAGGACAAGGCCGGCCTTGTCCCTGTCGATATGGAAATCTGGCGCGGGTTTATATTCGTCCGTCTGGAAGGCAGCGGGCCTTCTGTCGCCGAAATGATGTCGCCTTATGAAGCCCAAGTCGCGCCGTACCGTTTTGAAGAATTGCGGGCACTTGGCCGCGTCACCATGCGCCCGCGCGCGGTGAACTGGAAAAATGTCGGCGACAATTATTCCGATGGCCTGCACATCCCCGTCGCGCATCCCGGCCTCACGCGCTTGTTCGGCAAAAGCTATGGTGTGGAGGCGGAACCTTATGTCGACCGCATGTGGGGCGACCTTGTCGATCGGCCATCGGCCAATTGGTCGGAACGCGGCTATCAAAACCTGCTGCCACCAGTGCCGCATTTGCCCGCCGCCAATCAGAAACGCTGGTTGTATTTCAAGCTATGGCCCTCGGTCGCCTTTGACATTTACCCCGATCAGGTAGATTTCATGCAATGGCTGCCCACGGGACCCGACAGCTGCGTCATCCGGGAAATCAGCTACGTCCTGCCGGATGCCCCCGATTATGAATGGCACCGCGAAATGCGCGCCGCGCGTTACCTCAATTGGCGGATTAACCGGCAAGTCAATGCCGAGGATACCGTCCTCATCACCCGCGTGCAGCAAGGCATGGCGAGCCGCAGCTTCTCCATGGGGCCGCTGTCCGACAAGGAAGTATGCCTGAAAAGCTTCTGCCGCCAAATCCGCAACATCATTCCCGAGGCCCGCCTCGAACAACGCCCGGCATCGGGTTGGAGCAAAAAATGACTCAGAAATATGACGCTCTCATCATCGGCGCTGGCCATAACGGCCTTGTCTGCGCCTTTTATCTCGCGCGCGCGGGCCTGAAGGTCCGCATCGTCGAGCGCCGCGATGTTGTCGGCGGCGCGGCGGTTACCGAAGAATTCCACCCCGGTTTCCGCAATTCGGTCGCCAGCTACACCGTCAGCCTGCTTCAGCCCAAGGTCATTGCCGATATGAAGCTGGTCGATCATGGCTACCGCGTTATCGAAAGGCCCATCTCCAATTTCCTGCCGCAAGAAGATGGCGGTTATTTGAAACTCGGTGGCGGGCTGGAACGCACGCAGGCCGAATTTGCCCGCTTCTCAAAGCATGATGTGGCGGTCTTGCCGCAATATTATGACATGTTGGAAGGGGTCGCGGACGTCCTGCGCGATCTTGCGTTGCGCTCGCCGCCCAATGTCGGCGATGGCCTAAAAACCCTCATCGATGCCGCTGTGCAGGGCCGTGGGCTGATGAAGCTCAAATTGTCGCAACAGCGTGATGTGCTTGAACTGTTCACCAAATCGGCACGCAGCTTCTTGGATAGCTGGTTCGAAAGCGAGGCGGTCAAGGCCGCCTTTGGCTTTGACGCCGTCGTCGGCAATTATGCCAGCCCCGATACGCCGGGTAGCGCGTATGTCTTGCTGCACCATGTCTTTGGCGAAGTGAACGGTAATAAGGGCGCTTGGGGCCACAGCATCGGCGGCATGGGTGCGATCACGCAGATCATGGCCAAGGTCTGCCGTGATCTGGGCGTCGAAATCAGCTTGGAGGCGCCTGTCTCCCGCGTGTTGGTGGACGGTGAAAAGGTCGCGGGCGTTCGCCTTGAAAGCGGCGAAGAAATCGTCGCGGACCGCGTTATATCCAATATCGGGCCAAAGCTGCTTTACGAACGCATGTTCGATGATGCCGACCTGAAACCCGAATTCAAACGCCGCGTAAAGGGCTTTAAGGCGGGCAGCGGCACGTTCCGGATGAACGTTGCTTTGTCCGAACTACCCAAATTCACCTGCCTGCCCGAAGCGGGCGAGCACCACCAATCGGGCATCATCATCGCGCCCACATTGGATTATATGGACCGCGCCTTTTTGGATGCGAAGCGCGATGGCTGGTCGCAAAAGCCCATCGTCGAAATCCTCATCCCCTCGACCGTTGACGACAGCCTCGCACCCGCAGGACAGCATGTCGCCAGCCTGTTCTGCCAGCAATTTGCGCCGGAGCTGCCCCACAATGCGGACGGCACGCCGCGCGATTGGGATGCCGAAGAAGGCAAAGCCGCCGATGACATCATCAACACAGTGGAGGCCTATGCCCCCGGCTTCCGCGCGTCGGTGCTTGGTCGCCAAATCCTAAGCCCCAAGGGGCTGGAACGGAAATTCGGGCTGGTCAGCGGCGACATCATGCATGGCAATATGAGCCTTGACCAATTATGGTCAGCACGGCCCATTTTGGGCCATGGCGCGTATCGCGGGCCATTAAAGGGGCTGTATATGTGCGGCGCAGGCAGCCATCCTGGCGGCGGCGTGACCGGCGCGCCGGGGCATAATTGCGCGGCAGAAGTCCTCGCCGACCGCAGTGTGTTCAAAAGGATATTTGCTTAAGGGTAATGAAAAAGCCGGATCTTTTCAGATCCGGCTTCCTCCCCCTGTCGCCTTTGGCGACAAACTATTGGTCACGCGCGTCGTGACGTATTTTCACATTTCTTTGTACAAATTTTCTGTCCGAAGAAAAGTGAACAATCGTTAAAAGTCGCGCGAGAACTTCACACCGATTATGCGTGGTTTGACAACTACATCGTAAAACGCGCCGCCCGTTGGCGTTGTCGCCGTGATCCCTGTTCCGCATTTTGTTTCAATACACTGGACGCTGGTGTTGACCACGCCGCGTGTATCGAACAGATTTGTGGCAAAAGCCTCAATCGCCCATATGTCGCTCTTCACGCCAACCGAGAAGTCGGCGGTGGTATAGGCATCCAAATTGCCCTTGATAGCATTTTGCGCAGGCCGCAAATCGCTGCGGCGGCCACCCGTGTGATTGACCGCAAGCTGCACATGGCCATCCCAATCAGCGACCGGGAATTCATAACGCGCAATCGCATTGCCCTTAACCTTTGCGGTCACAGGCAAGCGCGATCCGGACGGCGCAAGCAACTCATTATCAGTCGTTGTGCAATCAAAAGTTGCGTTGGCAATAGCGCAGAAGTCGCGACGGATTTCAGCATCATTATAGCTAAATCCAGCGTTCAAGCTGAAACCATTGCTCCGGAAGCCAGCGTCCATTTCGATACCGCGAATACGGGCCACACCAGCATTGCGGATTTCGGTCAGGCCGTTCGCACCCAGGAAGGAAAGCTGGATATTATTCCAATCTTCCTGGAACACAGCGCCATTCCAACGGAACGCACCGAATGTGGTTTTCCAGCCCAATTCATAATTGTCGAGCTTGTCCGAACCATAAGGTGGCAAGGTACCGCGACGGTTGATACCGCCCGGACGGAAACCGCGCGACCATGTGGCGTAGACAAGAACGTCGTCGGTGACCTTGTAAGTCGCGTTTATTTTGTGGATGAAGCCCGTGCCGGATGTCGACTTGTCGACATTGGTGCAAGGGCTGCCTTCGACAATCGCTGGCCGTCCATTGCATGCCGCTTCACCTGTTCCATCTTTAATGAATGCCCCAGTATCTTCATCAAATTTGTCGCCATTATAGCCGGCCGCATATCCAAAAAAGCCCTGTAACGAGTTATCAAACTTATAATAACGCAAGCCTCCGGTTAGTGAGAGCTTCTCGGTCAAATCATAGGTCAATTCACCAAAGGCCGCATAATCACGGTCAACGCGCAGTTGCTGCGTCAACCAGATATTGCTGCCGGTTCCCGTCACGGTGATGGAATCGGCGATATTATCGATGATGTAATTTTGTTCAATATTATGCGACTGGCGCTGCGCAAACAGACCACCGATGAAGCGCAAAGGTGCGTCGGCAGGGCTTGCGACGCGCAATTCACCAAAGCTTCTCTTATAGCGGTCAATGGCTTGAATATATTGGTTCGGGTTCACAAGATTGTCGGCATTATCGTAAAAATAGGCACCGTAACCGGCTAGCGCGTCATAGAAATACGCATAATCGGAATAATCGGACTGCGTTTCGGTTTTGCGGCGCAAATGGCCACCCGTCGCGGTCACATCCCAATTACCGATTGTGCCTTCTACCGTCAGCGCCGCCTGAATCCATTTATCGCGGCTGCCTTCTGGGTTGTACTGAACGGTCTGAAGATCCTTTGTGGTTTGCCCCGAACGTTCTTGCGCGTAGCTTCCTTGGGTATTCTGGACCTGCCCCATCACTGTTGACTTAATCGTCCAATTGTCATCAAGGTCGATGCCCAGCGCCAAACGCGCGCCATAGGTTTCGGCGTCATTATAGTTTTCTTCGACTAACGCCGCGTTGCTCTGCCTGATGCCTGATGAGGCATATGTACGGCTACCCGCAATATTGTCGATATAGCCGCCATCGTTGCGATACCAGCCAACCAGACGCGCCGCAGCACCTTCCGCGATCGGCACGTTGACAAAGCCTTCGTAAATCGATCCGAAATC
>CAIPUN010000161.1 GCA_903868245.1 uncultured Sphingomonadales bacterium
ACTGCAAAACGGCGGACGGCGGGGTCAACCCGGTGGCTTGAGCGTCAGTTGAACGACCCTTATGTTAAGCGCGCGCATGGCGAAGGCTATCGCAGCCGTGCAGCTTATAAGCTGGTTGAACTCGACGAAAAATTCCACATCCTGCGCGGTAAAAAGGCGGTCGTCGATTTGGGTGTTGCACCGGGTGGATGGGCGCAGGTGGTGCGCCGGCAGCAACCAAAAGCAGCAATTGTTGGCATTGATCTATTGCCAGTTGACCCGCTTGAGGGCGTTATTCTGCTGGAGATGGACTTCATGCATGACAGAGCGCCAGACCGGTTGATCGCCGAACTTGGTAGCGCGCCGGACCTGATCTTATCTGACATGGCAGCGAATACCGTCGGGCATAAGCAGACTGACCATTTGCGCACTATGGGCCTAGTTGAGGCAGCGGTTGATTTTGCGATCAAGGTCCTCGTTCCGGGCGGTGATTTTGTCGCCAAAGTGTTTGCAGGCGGCACTGATCCTGTGATGTTGAACATTCTTAAAACGAACTTCAATACGGTCAAACACGCAAAGCCGCCGGCAAGCCGTAAGGGTTCAGTGGAATGGTATGTGATTGCGCAGGGAAAAAAGGGCTAGTCAGCCCTTCGTCCGTGCCTTTTCAACCGCGGTTTTCAGAGCGTCATAGCCCAAGGCGCCCTCCAATATCTGGTCACCGATGATGAATGTCGGCGTACCGTTGAAGCCGATTTGCTGCATAAGCGCCAAATTGCGCTCGATCTCTTGGTTTGCTTGCGGTGATGCTGCGAAGGTTCGGGCTGCGGCCATATCAAGCCCTGCCTTGCGTGCTGCGGCAGTTATGTTCGCTTCATCAGCGCGGCCAGCAGCAAATAATGCATCATGAAATGCCTTGTGCTTGCCTTGGCGCGCGGCCGCAAGCGCCCATAAAGCTGCATCTCGGCTGGATTGGCTGAGTATCGGTAATTCGCGATAGACCAAGCGGATATTGCTATCGCTATTTAATAAACGTTGGACGTCAGGCACGCTTACCCGGCAAAATCCGCAATTATAGTCGGTAAATTCGACAATCGTCACGTCGCCCTTTGGGTTTCCGGCCTCCGCTCCGGGGAAAGGCTTGGCGATTTGATTGCCCGCCGCAGCCAAACGCTTTGCGACATCACGTTGCTGCAAAATGGCGACAGCGTCAGTGATGATTTCCGGATTTTCGAGGATATACGCTCTAACCAAAGCCTCCATTGCCTTGCGTTGAGCGGGTGACATGCCTGCAGCAGCAACAGCATCGTCGGCAGATTTTGTGGCATCTTCGGTGGAAGTTGACGTATCCATAGGGCTAAACGTTACGGCGCTTGGCCAGAAAATATAGGCCGCCAAAGCAAGCAAGATAGCTAATCCCGCTCCAGCGATGGCGAAGATAATCCGGCGATTTTGCGCTTGCTCGTTCATGGTCACTGATTAGCCGTGCCGTAGATATTCTGCCAGCTATTTAGCGGCGGCGCTTCTTCAACTGTGCAAGTTTGGCTTCGGCCACCATATTGATATCTTGCGCCCGGATCCAATCAGGCGAGAATTCCGGCAAACCAGCCATTGCAGTTTGCGCATTGGACAACGCAAATTGTGGCGCGCCTTCCATCATATAGCGCTCGGCGCTGGCAAGTGCGGCGCGCGCCGTATCGCCTTTTTGTGCATAGACGACGCCAAGCTGATACCATGCAAACGGGTTTTGGTTGTCTTTGGTGACTGCGGCTTTCAAAACCTGCGCAGCTTCATCAAGCTGTGTTTTGTCTTCGGTAGCGATCAACGCATGTCCGAATATTGCAGCGATTAATGGTTGGTTGCCAGTCAGGTTCACCGCTTTGCGCAAAGGTGCAATCGCATCTGCAGGACGCCCGGATTCCAACAAAATCTGCCCATGCAGTTCAAGGAAATACGGATCCTCGGGCGCGGAAGATACAAGGGCGGATGACTCATCCAGGGCCTTTTGCGGATAAGCTGACTTGTGCCAAGCATAAGCGCGCGCATAGCGGGCAGGCACCGATTTGTCTGATTCAGGGTAATCGCGCAGCGTAGCCGTGGGGTCGGCGAGATAGCCGGTCAGCTTTGCCTTAACGCGTTTGAAATCACTTTCCCATTTGGGGTTTAACGGCGCGTTCCAGGCAGGGTCTGCTGAATAGGTATCCTCCAGCACCGATATGCGTTCACCTGATAAAGGGTGGGTTCGCCCATAGCTGTCCTCTTGCGGGATGCCGAGGCGGAATTCAAAATTCTGAAGCTTTTTGAAAAAATTGATTGAACCACGGCCCGTTATTCCGGCTTTAGACAGATATTGGGCACCTGACGCATCGGCTGTGCCTTCTTGCCCACGGCTATAGGCCAAGAATTTACCCATTGCGGCTTGTTGCCCCGCCGACAATATGCCCATGCCGGCCTCGCCTGCGCCCGCCGCGATGGCCGCTGCTGCAAGAATAAGGCTCGCGATGCTGATACCGCTGGCGGCAGAAACGCCCTCATCGAAGCGCACAACGTGGCCGCCGACAATATGCCCAAGTTCGTGCGCTATCACGCCTTGGACCTCATTTGCGGTAGTTGCGGCATCAATCAAGCCGCTGTGAAGGTAAACTGCTTGGCCGCCAGCGACAAAGGCGTTGATGGACTTGTCGTTGATCAGGATGATGTCGACATTTTTGGGGTCAAGCCCCGCCGCCTCAATCAACGGCGCGGAAATTTCTTTGAAAAAGGCTTCTGTCTCTGCGTCGCGTAAAATAGACTGCGCCATGGCTGGCTGCACAGAGATCAAAGCTGCAAGAAACAGGGTGAACGCTGATCGGACCAGGCGAAATGTGAAAATTTCCATGTCAGCTGAATGGCCTGAACAGCATGAACGCGCAATGAAGAAAATTGACAAAACAAAACCCCGCCGGTCAGTTACCAGCGGGGTTTTCGTTGTTTTGAACGACTTTAGTTTCAACCGAAGGTGCGCTGCCACCAACCAGTTCGCGGCGTGCCGTCATCCGGGCCACCGTCCGCTTCCGTGGATGCTACATCTTTCGCGGCATCTTTTGCGGCAGCTTTCTTACGTGGGGCTTTGGCCTTGCCCTTTGGAGCCTCCGCAGCTTCTTCAGCTGCGGTTTCCGTCACAGGCGGTGCTTCCTTTGCCTTGGCACGTGGCTTGGCTGGAGCCCTTACCTTTGTGGCAGGGGCTTCATCAGCCACTGCAGGCGCGGTGGTCGCTTCAATATCAACCGCGTCAGCTTTTGGCTTGGCGCGGCTACGACGCTTTGGCTTTGCGTCGACTTCTTGCGCTACTTCCGTGACTGCAGGCGCTTTGGATTCGATGGGTGCTGACACTTCAGCACTGCCATCAACGCCGGCTTCCTGACGGTCACGACCTCTGCCGCCGCGACGCCCACGACGTGCTTTCGGTTTGGCTTCCGCTTCCGCTTCAGGTGTTTGACCTATATCGTCGCCTTCGGAATGTTCCGCAGAAGCCTTATTTTCACCAGCAACCGCATCCTCACCTTCAGGACGACCATCACGGTCGCGACCCTTGCCACCGCGGCGGCCGCGGCGACGCTTGCGTTTGCGACCTTCGCCGCCTTCGCCTTCTTCGCGTGGACTATCTTCGCGAGCCCGACGTGGCTGACGAGCGGTTTCCTCGAGTGCTTCAACTTCGTCGTCGAAATCCTCGATGTCGTCTTCAACCTCGTCATCGTCGAGATCGATAATCGTCGGTAATTCGACCGGACGCTCTGGACGTGGGCCGGAACTGGAAACAGCAAGCTTTGCGCCTTCGGTTTCGCCATTTGGCACAATCAGGACGCGGACATGGTAGCGATCTTCAATAGCTGCCAATTCGGCACGCTTGTTGTTGAGGCAGTAGATTGTCGCCTCTTGGCTTGCTTGCAAAACGATCTGGTTGCCTTGACCCTTTGCCGCTTCGTCCTCAATAAGACGCAGCGCGGACAGCGCCGCCGACGACGCGGTGCGGACGAGGCCTGTGCCTTCACAATGCGGACATTCGCGGGTCGATGCCTCCAGCACGCCCGTGCGCAGACGCTGACGGCTCATTTCCATCAGGCCAAAGCTGGAAATACGACCAACTTGAATGCGCGCGCGATCATGCTTCAAAGATTCTTTCATTGCGCGCTCGACTTTGCGTGCGTTCGAATGATGCTCCATATCGATGAAGTCTATGACGACAAGGCCAGCCATATCGCGTAAACGCAACTGACGGGCAATCTCTCGTGCGGCTTCCAAATTGGTTGAAAGCGCGGTTTGTTCAATGCCATGTTCTTTGGTCGAACGGCCTGAGTTGATGTCGATCGAGACCAATGCTTCGGTTGGATTGATAACAATATAGCCACCCGACTTTAACTGGACGACTGGTTGATACATTGCGTTCAACTGATCTTCGACATGATAGCGTTGGAACAAGGGAACGGGATCGGCATAATGCTGCACACGTTTTGCGTGGCTTGGCATCAGCAGCTTCATAAAGTCCTTGGCTGCCTTATACCCGTCAGGCCCCTCAACGAAGACCTCATCAATATCTTTATTGTAGATATCTCGGATAGCACGCTTGATAAGGTCGCTATCGGTGTGGATCAGCATGGGCGCAGCACCGCGCAGCGTACGTTCACGGATTTCGTCCCACAGCCGCGCCAGATAATCAAAGTCACGCTTGATTTCAGGCTTCGTCCGGGCAAGTCCGGCGGTCCGGATGATGCAGCCCATTGTGGCGGGCAACGTAAGATCAGAAATAATGGTCTTTAAACGTTTACGGTCCGCGGCGCTATGTATTTTACGGCTGATGCCGCCGCCATGCGATGTGTTTGGCATCAAGACGCAATAACGGCCTGCTAGGCTCAGATACGTCGTGAGCGCAGCACCCTTGTTTCCGCGTTCTTCTTTAACGACTTGAACGAGCAAAACTTGACGACGATGAATGACGTCCTGGATCTTGTAACGGCGGCGCAAGTTCATGCGCTTTGCGCGCACTTCGTCACTTGCCTTTGGTGCGCGGCCTTCGCCATTCCGTCCGCCACGTCCACGACGGCGACGGTTGTTGCGACCGTTATCGCCTTGATTGTCGCTACGTTCGTTTTCGTCGGTGTCGTCACCATTGCCGCTCAGATCGGGTTCCTCACCCTCTGTCATGTCTATGGTGTCTATGCTGTCGTCGCTATCGACCTCAATTAGGTCTGTTACGTCGTCGTCACGTTCCGCTGAACCCTGCATGATATCGGAAGGCTCGTCGCTTTCCTCTTCTTCTTGCTCACGGAGTGCAGCTTCTTCAGCAGCGGCCTCAGCTTCTTCAGCCAACAACCGATCGCGGTCTTCCCGAGGGATTTGGTAATAATCAGGGTGAATTTCGGCAAACGCCAAAAATCCATGGCGGTTGCCGCCATAATCGACGAAAGCCGCCTGAAGCGATGGTTCGACCCTGGTTACCTTTGCTAGGTAGATATTGCCTTTGAGCTGCTTGTGCTCGGCCGATTCAAAATCGAATTCCTCAATCCGGTTTCCTGTTACGACTGCGACCCGGGTTTCTTCCCGGTGACGCGCGTCGATAAGCATACGCGTTGTCATGTAATTTACTCCAGCGAGCACGGCAGCCGATTGTTAGCCGAAGGCCGCTCGCTTCATTGTTGATACGTTGCCAGACCGAACGCACAGCGTTCCAGTCGGCAAAGCGATGTGGTGGAAATGTTAAAAATGCGTCTGCTGCTTGTGCATGGCGGGCGCGTATCGCGCGCGCTTGATTTCCAACCCATGCGCCATGCCCTGACCGGGCGGCGTTGGTGGAAATATCATGCCTCATGTAGCGTCAACCTGTTAAATTGCCGAGCGTAAACACCGAACGGCGGACTATCGGGGCATTCGTCAGAATTCCCTGTAGCTATTCGCTAGCACTCCCGCATGTTGTCGGCAAGAGCATCCCGCGATTTAGCCTGCAATTACGACTTATGTACCGTAATTTTTTTATTGCTGATTGGCTGGTCCGGGTTTTTGTAAACAATGATATGCCGCTTCCAGTCGTTGTCCGCAGTATAGCGCAAGGTCGCGCGGGCTCTGTCCAGTGCCTTTATGCCTCTTTCGCACCGCGGATTGCGTCACTTTGAGAGGGCAAGTGGCCAAATTCGCGTCCATTTGCTGATTTACATTCTGGACCTGCCCAGCAAATCGGCTAGATAGGGCCCGCAATGGATATCCAGACCCCACCTGCCAAAGAGCCGACAACGATCCGTTATCGGCTGAAACGCGACGCCGAAGATTTTGTGACTCGCTGGCGGGGATGGTGGCAGAGCAAGCATTTTCGTTTGGCTACTTACGCTGCGGGCGCGCTGTTCGTTCTACTTCTGATTTTTTGGGCATTGTTTGCTCGTAATCTTCCCGATGCAGAGGCGCTCATCGAATATGAATCGCCGTTGCCAACGGTGGTGCGCGATATCAACGGACAGCCCTTTCATAGTTATGCCCGGGAACGTCGGGTTCAATTGGAATATGCCGATTTCCCTAAAACCCTGGTGCACGCGTATCTCGCAGCCGAAGACAAAACGTTTTTCAGCCATGGCGGGATTGACTATCCCGGAATCGTATCCGCCATTTTCGACAATATTTTTAGCGACAAACGGTCGCGTGGCGCATCGACCATCACGCAGCAGGTTGCGAAAAACCTGCTTTTGACCAACGAATATAGTTACACCCGCAAGGTTAAAGAGGCGATCTTAGCCAAGCGTATCGAAAGCGCGCTGACCAAGCCTCAGATATTGTCGCTCTACCTCAATGAAATCGCACTTGGGCGGCAGTCTTTTGGAGTTGAGGCCGCGGCACAGGCCTATTTCGGGAAAAGCGTTGATAAGCTCTTGCTGCATGAAATGGCCTTTCTGGCTATTCTGCCAAAGGCGCCGGAACGTTATGGGCGCGCCAAAAATGCTAAACTCGCCATGTCTCGTCGTAATTGGGTGCTTGGCGAAATGCGCGCGAATGGATGGATTACCGATGCGCAGCTTGCTGCTGCTCGTGCCAAACCGCTTGGCCTCGTGACGCAACGCGGCACTGCTTATAAAAATGTCGGTGGTTATTTTGCAGAAGAAGTGCGGCGCCAGCTTATCGAAAAATTTGGCGAAACGGACGAAGCGGGCCCCTATAGCGTATATTCGGGCGGGCTTTGGGTCCGATCGTCAATGCATCCCGAACATCAAATTGCGGCAACCAAAGCGTTGCGTGAAGGCTTGCTGCGTTACAATGCCGGCAAGGCTTGGAAAGCCAATTTGGGTACAATTGACGTAACCGATGATAAATGGCCATCCCGTTTCGCGTCGACCAATATCGGCATTGATTATGCCAATTGGCGTGCAGGTGTCGCGCTGGGCAAGGGGCGCGTCGGATTTGCAGATGGTTCTACCGGGCGCCTTGATGGTAGCCCTGCCGCGATGAAGGCAGGCGATGTCATCGCTGTTGCCCCCAATGGCGCCAACAGCTTCGTTGTCCGCAGCGTACCAGAGGTTGGCGGCGGCATGGTTGTCCAAGATCCTTTCAACGGCCGTGTGCTTGCGGTGCAAGGTGGCTTTGACAATCGTATATCCAGTTTCAACCGGGCGACACAGGCACAAAGGCAGCCCGGATCAACCATTAAACCGTTTGTCTACGCAACTGCGCTCGACAATGGAATGACACCCGCGTCGATTATCGTCGATGGTCCGTATTGCGTCTGGCAAGGCGCGAACTTAGGTCAAAAATGCTTTCGCAACTTCACAGGTGGCGGGGCAGGGCCGCAGACCATGCGTTGGGGGCTCGAGCAATCACGCAACCTGATGACAGTGCGGGCGGCGGCGGAATCCGGCATGGACAATGTGACCGACACCTTGCGTGACATGTCGATAGGGGATTATCCGGATTATCTTTCCTACGCGCTGGGTGCGGGGGATACGACGGTGTTGAAGATGGTCAACGCTTATTCGATGCTGGTTAATCATGGCCGTGAATTGAAGCCGACATTCATTGATTTCGCGCAAAATCGCAAAGGCAAGGTTATTTGGCCGGCCAAGTGGAAGCCCTGCACGGGGTGCCGCGCGCCTGATTGGAATGGCAAGCCAATGCCGCGCTTCAAACCTACGGGCAAGCAAGTCATGGATCCTATCACAGCGTATCAAGTCGTGCATATGTTGGAAGGCGTGATTCAGCGCGGTACCGCTGTTACATTGCGCGAACTTGAGCGGCCATTGTTCGGCAAAACAGGAACAACAACTGGCCCTACGAATGTCTGGTTCATTGGCGGATCACCGCATTTGGTTGCTGGCGTCTATCTGGGCTTTGATCAACCGCGCAATATGGGTGGTTATGCGCAGGGAAGCTCGCTTGCTGCGCCTATATTTAAACAATTCGCACGCACAGCGATGGCCGATATGCCGAAGACGCCTTTCATCGCGCCTGCAGGTACACGGCTTGTCCGCGTAGATCGCAGGAGTGGCAAGCGGGTTTATGGTGCTTGGCCGAGTGACGACCCGCTAAGCGCGGTGATCTGGGAAGCCTTCAAGGCCGAGACCGAACCAAAACGGTCAATCCGTCAGGAAGAACTAGCCGCCCGGGATGACAAGCCAAAGAAAGCTGCTGAAGCTCAGTCTGGCGGTACGGCTGGGGCGGCCAATGCCCCGAGCGCAAGTGTCGGGACAAAACGCGACCAGGAGTTTATCCAGCAAGAGGGCGGAATTTATTAGGCGCAGTGCATGATAAATTTGTTTCGCGGCGGATAATTCTGTTTATCGCTGCCTTTGACTTGAGCGTCCAATCAGCTAAAGGCCGCGGCTGACCTTTTCATTCCCTTGGAGTTTCTTATGCGCGCCGACGCAGAAGGCTATGTTGCCCGCATTGATGCCGCCCTCAACCTCGTGAAGATGTCGCTGGATTGGGAGCGCGCACTGCGTCGCTTGGACGAGCTGAACGCCAAGGTTGAGGACCCGACTTTGTGGGATAATCCAAAGGCGGCCGAAGAAGTCATGCGCGAACGCCGCCGGTTGGACGCCGCGATTGGCACTGTGCGTGAAATCGACGCTGATAAGGCGGGGACGGTTGAGTTAATCGAGCTTGCTGAAATGGAAGGCGACGCCGAGTTGGGCGATGAAGGGGCCGCAGCGTTGAAAGCATTGGCTGACCGGGCTGATCGCGACAAGGTTTCTGCATTGCTGTCGGGAGAGGCTGACGGCAACGACACCTTCATTGAAATTCATGCTGGTGCTGGCGGCACCGAGAGCCAGGACTGGGCGGAAATGCTGCAACGCATGTATTATCGCTGGGCCGAACAACGCGGCTACAAGGTTGAGATGGTCGATTATCAGGCAGGTGATCAGGCAGGGATAAAATCGGCCACATTGCTGGTAAAAGGCGAGAATGCCTATGGCTATGCCAAGACCGAAAGTGGCGTCCATCGCTTGGTCCGTATTTCACCTTATGACAGCGCGGCAAAGCGGCATACGAGCTTTTCAAGCGTCTGGGTCTATCCAGTTATCGACGACAATATCGATATTGAAATCAACGAAGGCGATTTGAAGATCGATACATACCGCGCGTCCGGCGCAGGCGGGCAGCACGTTAACACGACGGACTCTGCTGTCCGCATTACGCACAAGCCGTCAGGCATTGTTGTTGCTAGCCAGAATGACCGCAGCCAGCATAAAAACCGCGCCACCGCGATGGGCATGTTGAAAGCGCGGTTATATGAAGCTGAACTGCGCAAGCGCGAAGAAGTCGCAAGCGGCGAATATGCAGCCAAAACCGAAATCGGCTGGGGGCACCAGATCCGCTCCTACGTGTTGCAGCCATACCAAATGGTTAAAGACCTGCGCACCGG